>CABMDW010000001.1 GCA_902385045.1 uncultured archaeon
AAACCTGAAGAAAGGAGGAACTATTCATATATATCATTTAGAATCTGATGAAAGTCAGAAAGAAATTAAGAAATTTTTAAAAGAACAATGCAAACAAACAAAAACAAAATGTAAAATTTTAAACGAACGAATAGCTAGGCCTTACGCTGCAGGAGTAAACACCATTGTTTCAGATGTTTTCTTCAAAAAATAATTTAATATCCTTCAAAAATCAAGTATATTAATGGTAAAATTCGATTTTCAAGACACTAGCGAAATAACTCTACCTACTAATCCATTAGAAAAAATAATTGGACAGGATGAAGCTATTAGACTAGCTCGAATTTGCGCCATACAACGAAGAAATTTGTTGCTAATCGGTCCTCCAGGAACTGGAAAAAGCTTGATAGCTCAATCAATGTCGACTTTATTACCAAAACCGCATCAAGAAGTTTCAGTATTACATAATCCTCAAAATCCAGAACGACCGATCATTGAAGTTAGAGAAGAAAAAGACATTAAAAGAGAAGAAATCAGTGGAATAAATGCTAGAATCTTAGAACCAGAAGATGTACCCGCATTCGTTTCAGAAAGACTCGGTTTCAGATGTAAGAGGTGTGGAACACTAAGTAGTCCATCCATTGCATTTTGTCCTAATTGCGGAGTTGATAAGCTGTCTAGAACTCAAAGTAGTCCAGTTAACTGGATTATAGGAATGCAAGAAGAACAAAAAACTACAAGAGTCCATACGACTAGATTAGTTAATGGAAAAGAAGAGATAATGGTCTACGAAAGATTTGGGGATAAAATAAAAGTCATGGATCAAAAAACACTTCAAAAATTAGAACAACTAACTAAGCAAGTTCCTAGGAAAGTAATAATCCCACTTGATAGAAAAACGTTTATTGCCACTATAGGAGCTTCAGAAACAGAATTACTTGGAGATATTAAACACGATCCATATGGCGGACATCAACAAATCGGAACTCCCGCATACTTAAGAGTCACTCCGGGAACAATACATGAGGCTCATGAAGGAGTATTATTCGTAGATGAAATCTCTACTTTAGCACACTTACAAAAATATATTTACACTGCAATGCAAGACAAAAAATATCCTATTTCTGGACGAAATCCAACTTCATCAGGTGCTTCAATTAAAGTTGACGACGTTCCCTGTGACTTCATTCTAGTTGCAGCTTCAAACATTAATGACATTCACAACATATTACCTCCCCTTAGATCAAGAATATTAGGAAATGGTTATGAAATATTACTAAATACGTACATGCCAGATACGACTGAAAATAAAATAAAAATGGCTCAATTTATTAGCATGGAAATCAAGAAGGATGGAAAAATTCCTGAAATGACAGCAGCAGGAGTGAATGAAATAATTAGCGAAGCAAAAAGAAGGGCAAAACTATTTGACGCAGCAGATAATTCATTGACTCTTAGATTAAGAGACTTGAGTGGAATTATTAGACTATCTGGAGATATTGCAATAGGAACAGAAAATGAATTAATTACCAGTGAAGATGTGAAAAATGCAGTAAAACAAGGTAGAACAATAGAAGAGCAATTGAAAAGCAAGTATGGAAGTTTGTTCAATGCCTCAATGAACGAATCTAGTTATGAAAAAGACCCGAATGCAAGCAAAGGAATTAATTAGAATAACTTTCCAATAGTAAATCCTTCAAAATTAAAATCGGTTACATAATCTACTACAATATTTTTAACTAATTTTTCTATCTCTTTGTCAAAAATTATTTTTACATTCTTATAATCAACTTCAACTTGATTCTTCTTTTTTTCGTTGGACAAACGAATATTCAAATGTAATTCATCATCAGCATAAATTTCAACATACTCTTCTAGAGTTTTTGAGGCTTTCAATTCATCTAACGCTTTTAAAGTAATGTAAAAAGGATAGTCAAAATTCTTTTCATTGATTGTATTTAATTCGTTGATCAATGATGTAACATCTTCATCACTCATTCCATGAATTTTTGCTCCGTTTTCAATTGAATCAAAAAAGTTAAAACTACAATTAATACAATGAAGGCCATGATTAGCCATTACTTCAATTGCCAAAGGGTTTTTTTGAATTAATTCACTTACTAGAGTATTCCGAGTAATTTTAATAATTATTCACCAAAGATTGAACCGAATCCTTGCGTGGCACAGTTCTCCTGCTCCTCAAACTTTGAAAGAACCTGTGTCATTTCTTCACCAGATACTTCAACTAATAAGTTTGTAGCAAGCAAGTCTTTCATTAAAACCTCTCCTCTTGAATCGGTGACCTTAAAATATAAGTAAGAAAAACCGCCCTTGAAACCCAAACTAGAAGAATCCTGTATCTTATAACCTATTCTCGAATAGCTGACTTCAGAATATGGGTCCTTTTCTAAAATTGCTTTAATGTCCTTAACATTTTTATTTTCTATTTTAAATACAAAATCCATGAAAAACCACTCTCTAATAATATAATATTTTGAATTTTAACTGGTTTAAAGCTTGTGAAAATAAGAAATTATTTCAAATCAAAGGCTTTTTTGACTATTAAAGGAAATAAAATCGTAGCGTCTCCAAAAACTTTTACAGACTTGGCACTTGATTTGATTTTACCCCAAGAAACTGCTTCATCTGGTCTAGCACCACTATCACTTCCATCAAATTCTTGAGAATTGTTAATGTAAACAGCATAATCCGCTCCATTTCTAAACATGTTTGAATTACAAATATGATGTTTAATCATTCCTGATCCTAAAATAATAATCCCGGTCTTCTTAGCTTCAATCGTCATGTCGTGAAGTTTCTTAATGTCATCAGTAATGTCTATTTTGAACTTTGACTGCTGATACTTATAAAAATAAATCATGTCACCCATGCTTCCATCAGTGATTGCTGGACAAAATACTGGAATCTTGTTCTTCCAACACCAATAGTAAATTGAATCTTCCTTGTTTTTTTCTAGCCTTGACGCAAGTAATTCAGTTAATTCTGAAGGATTCCATATTTTTCCAGTCTTTTCTTGAATTCTGTAAGCTTCCTCTAAGCAAGGAATAAAGAATTTTTCAAATTCAACATACCTAGAATTTGGAACGAAAATATTTCCAGTACGATTGATTCCTTTTTGTCTAAGTAATTTTCCTGAAGCTTCAAATTCTCCTAAAATGAATGGATGAAAACATTTTATGAAATCTTCTTCGACTCCTCCGGCAGTTGTTACAATAACATCTACTAATTTATGTTGTGCGAGAAATTTGAAAACATCACGCAAACCAGAAGTAACCATGTTGCTAGTGAAACCCAAATAAATAGTACAATGTTTTTTACGCATTTCACGAATTATTTGAACTGCCTCATGCAATTTTGAAGCTTGAAAACCAGTTGATTTTAAAGAATCCAATAAAGAATCTAAAGAAATAACTTTATTGAAATCAGGACCATGAATTTCAGTTCCTTCTGCTTCTTTTGATTTTCTCAGAATATTCTTTTCTGCAATTTTTAAATTTTCTTTCATAGACAACACTATCTAGACGAATACTATAATATATTGATAAAAAGGCTAAATAAAGAGTTACAAGAACGATGAGAGTTGAAATTAATGAAAGTCAGGTTTATTTTAGTCATTATTTTTATCTTGCTTGCAGTTTTTCTTTTTACATATAAACAAAGTAGTAAAAATCAAGTTACAATAAACAAAACTAAAATAATTACAGATGAAATCTTCAAATTACAATCAACGGCTTATGAAAGAAGTCTTACTGTAAAAGATTTAACAAATCTTTCAATATTAATTCAAGACAATGATAAAATGGTAGGTGAATTTAATGAACTCAAATGGATGATAAACCATAATTACCAGACTCACGCTATACATTCTCTTCAATCAATCTACGACATTGTCACTAACACTACAACATTATGTCCTGCAGATCCTCTTTCCCATGCGGCAATTTACTTAAAATTTAATGAAACGCAAATGGCTCAAGATTCTATAAATGAGGCAACTGAACAACTTTCACCCTGGGAAGAAAAAGTTAGAAATCTTAAAAGTCAAACACCAGGAGTATATCCTAATTTTGAAGAAATACTGTCTGTAATGAAAAGAGAAATAACTGAAATGAATGCTGCAAATTACTCAGGAGTGGAAGTAGATGGAAATTATGTGGAATCAAACAGTTATTGTTGATCAAGCCTCTGGTGAGAATTGAACTCACGACCTCCTGTTTTCAAATCTTCAACTCTAATTGAGAAGAAAATTACAAGACAGGCGCTCTACCACTGAGCCACAGAGGCGTTGTTTACCTATTAATATTTCTTTAACGCAATAAAATTATATGCGATTCGCCTTTCTTTTAATAATACTAACTTTTCTTGCTAATGCGTTAATAGTAACTGATTTAGATAGTCAACAGGCATTGAATCCTGTTCAACCAATTCCACACATAAATATCCCAATTGTTAATCAGCCACAAGATTACAGTGCGACTATAAGTAATGTTGATCCTAATAAAATAATTCCTAGCAATTATTACAATAATTATGGGAGTTATCCTTGCAGCAAATACAAAGATGTTTTCGAGCAAGCAGCTTCAACTCCGGTAGTTCAAGGAAAAAGTTTAAACAGCTATGGGTTTGACGGAGCAATCTTAGGTGCAATTGCATCTTGGGAAAGTAGTTGCGGAAAAAGCATGATAGGTTATAGTGGAGGAGACTTTGGATTAATGCAAATAAATATAAAAAATTTCAGAAGCTGCGGAATAGCTAACTCTCAAGATGCAGTTAACGATTATGAAAAAAATGCAGAATGCGCTGCACGTCTTTTAGTAGAAAACCTTCAAGAAGTATTAAAATATCACTTAAGTGGAATCGATACCTTGACAATTGCATTATATGGCTATAATTCGGGATATTCTAGTGCAATTGCATCATACTTTGCAAGAGGATACCCAATGCAAAAAGCATTCAGTACCGGTTGCACTGCTAGTTTCTGCACACAACCACATAGGGTATCATATCCTTCAAACGTACTGCGAAACATGCCTCAATCAGATTTAGGTGGCTTTCTGGCTTACGCTGATAGCAACAGAAGAAGTACAAATTACGGATAAAATAGGTTTAGTCAAATGGAAGAACATGACATCAGCATAATAGGGGGAAGCATGGCTGGATTTTTAGCAGGAATTAGTGCATGCGAAAACGGGATTTATCCAACTATTTTTGAAGAACATGACAAAGTGGGAAAATTCGGTAAATGTACTGGAGTAATGAGTTTGAATGGAATGAAATCATTCAATATTGATTACAAAAAATGTGTTTCAAACTACGTCAATGGCGCTTTCATTTACTTTGATGATTCAGAAATAAAAGTTGAAGCAAAACAAGATGTTGCTAGCATATTATACAGACAGGAATTAGATGAACTACTTGCGGATATTGCAGTTCAAAAAGGATGTCAAATAAAAACAGAAGAAAAGTTTTCCAAAGGAATACAAGAAAATGAAAAAATAAAATTCAAAACTAACAAAGGAGAATACTCTACTAATTATTTGATTGGATGTGATGGAGCAAACTCAAGTGTTTCTGCAAATTTTGACTTCCCAAAACTAGGGAAATACGATTATGCCATCTGCAATGAAATCGAAATAACAAATATAACCCCAAGAGACAAGAAAAAAGTAGAAGTGTTTCTAGATAATCAAGTTTTGAAAGGATTTTTTGGTTGGAGTGTTCCAGTAAACGAAGAGACAATGAGGATCGGATTCGGAGTGACAGATCCATTACTGTTTGCTGAAAGTAAGAAAAAATTCTTTGAATTTAAACAAATTAAACCACACTTAGAAAAAGGAAAAACTTTGAGAGAATTTTCTTACGTAATACCCATAAATGTAAGAAGTCAAACACAAAAACAAAAAATATTTTTAGCTGGAGATTCGGCGGGACAAGTCAAAGCGACTACGGGCGGAGGAGTAATTTTTGGAGGAAATTGTGCAAAAATAGCTGGAAAAGTAGCGGCTTTAAAGACTGATGATTATGAATTACAGTGGAGAAAAAAATACGGTTCAATGCTGAACACGCACAGGACAATAAGAAAAATGCTTGATTTTCCTAATAATTTCTTCTTAAATTTTGGATTAACGGGATTCAAATTACTTGGAGGAAGTTTTTGGCTGTCACACTTTGGAGACATGGACTTTATTACAAACAAGACTAGAATAGAAGTGAATTAACATGACATTGGAAATGAATTATTTAGAAGACATTACGCCAAAAATAGTGATAGATAGAAATAATTTTACAGTACAAGAAATAACTCCAGAAGGGGAAACCCTTGATTTTACGGAAAAAACGTTTGAAGAAGGGCCACTAAGTAGAGAAAAAAAATTCAGTCATTTTATATTAGAAAAAACTGGTTTCACCACTCAAGATGCCTTCAAAAAAATGGCAATAGGATTGCACATTCCAAGCAGTCGATTTGATGCTGCAGGAATGAAAGACAAGGAAGCTCATACAGTGCAATTAGCAAGCGTTTTTGGAATAAGTCCGACTCAATTAAAAAATCTTCAATTAAACCAAATGAAAATTCTAGGAGCATGGCTAGGTCAAGAAAAAATAAGATTGGGCGACTTGCAAGGGAATCAATTTACTTTTGCAGTAGACACTAGCCAAATAAAAGAAAAACAATGTTTTCCAAACTATTTCGGATTACAGAGATTTGGTTCACAGAGATTAAACACTCATTTAGTGGGAAAACTGATTTTACAAGGGAAATTTGAAGACGCAGTAATGAATTACCTATGTTTTTCAGGAACAGAAAGAAATCAGGAAAATATAGAATGGAGAAAAAAATTACTTGAAGAACATAACTTTAAAAAAAGTTTTGAAACCGTTCCAAGAACTCTCGGCAATGAAAAAATATTAATAAAAAGTTTGGTGAGAAATGAAAAAGATTTTGTTGGGGCATTAAGACAAATGCCTAGAAATATTATGTTGATGTTCATTCACAGTTACCAAAGTCATTTGTTCAATTACTTTCTGAAAAAATATTCTTATGACTTCAAAGAAAAAATTGAATTGGTAGGATATGAGTCTGAAGTTTCGAAAGAAATGCAGGAATTGCTAGATGAAGAAGAAATTACTAAAGAATCATTCAAGATCAAAAGCATTCCGGAACTAAGTTCCAAAGGAGAGCAAAGAAACTCAAAAGAAGAATATGGAGACTTACAAATAAGCGAAGCAAAAGTATCTTTTAAGCTAAAAGCAGGAGCTTATGCAACGGTTGGAATAAAAAACTTAATGAACTAAAATCCAAAAATGCTTTAAACACTAAAAACTTAATTAATAACAATTGAAAGTTTGAAAACTAATTTGTTTTTGACTTTCTTTTACAAAGATAACGTAAAAGAGGTTTATGGTAAAATGTCTAAAGTCAGAAAAGTAGATAATTACGATTACAAAGAAATAGAACAAGCAGTGCAAGAATACTGGGAAATAAATAACATTCCTCAAAAACTAACCACTTTCAGAAGAGGATTGAAAAAATACTACTTGCTTGATGGCCCGCCATACATTAATGCCGAACCTCACGTAGGACACGTTAAAACCACAGTATGCAAAGATGTTTGGACTAAGTATAAATTCATGCGAGGATTTGACGCTCACTTACAAGCTGGATTTGACTGTCACGGATTACCAATTGAAGTTATTGTTCAGAAGGAATTAGGAATTACAAATAAAAAAGACATTGAAAAAATGGGAATTGAAAAATTCGAGCAAAAGTGTTTAGAAAAAATTCTTAACAATGAAAAAAAATGGATAGAATATTATAAGAAAATTGGTGCATGGAGAGGTTATTACGAACCATATTTCACTTACAAGAAATCATATATTGAAAGTGCATGGTGGACATTAAAAACAATGCATGAAAAAGGAATTCTCAACGAAGGAGAAAACCCTAATTACTGGTGTCCTACTTGCGAAACAGTACTATCAGGTTATGAAGTTTCTGATTCTTATAAAAATATTCTAGATCCGAGTATTTACATTAAATTTAGAATAAAAGGAAAACAAAACGAATACTTACTTGTCTGGACTACTACGCCATGGACTTTACCTGCAAATGTTGCAATAATAGTAGCTCCAAAAGAAGACTACGTCAGAGTAAGAGTCATTCAAGGAGATTTGACTGAATACTATATTATTGCTGAAAAAAGACTTGAAGAAGTATTGAAAAAACAAGCAAACATGGATTATGAAATTCAAGAAAAAATAAAAGGAAGCGATCTAGATGGACTTGAATATGAACCAATAATAAAATGCAATATTCAAGACAAAACTAAAAACATTAGAAGAGTAAGGTTAAGCATTCCAGTATTAGCAAGTAAACAATACAAAAAACATGCTACAGAATCAAACGAAAGTTTTACTGACTTTGTTAATGTTGCTGATGGAACTGGATTAGTTCATTGTGCTCCCGGACATGGTCTAACAGACTATTACATGGGAATACACTATAATCTTCCAGCATTAAGTCCAGTAAATGAAGAAGGAAAATTTAATGAAGATGTAGAACAATTTCAAGGAAGACAAGTCAAAGAAGCCGATAAAGACATTATAAGTTTACTTGAAAGTGAAGGAAAAGTTTTATTATTCAATAAAGAAACACATCCTTACCCATTATGCTGGAGATGCAAAACACCCCTAATATTCAGGATGACAAAGCAATGGTACTTGAACATTGATACTATCAAAGACAAAATGATAAGATACTCTGAAAATGCAGATTGGAATCCTGCGTTTGGCAGAGAAGCAATGAGAAATTGGATTCAAGATGCCGGAGACTGGTGTATTTCAAGACAAAGATATTGGGCTACTCCAATTCCAATATGGAAATGTGGAAAATGCAGTCAGATAACCGTGATTGGAAGTTTTGAAGAATTAATTAAAAAAACAATTGAACCAGTTGGAGATTTACAAGACTTACACAGACATAATATTGATGAATTAACTATTAACTGCGAGCAATGCGGAGGTCAATCAAAAAGAATCAAAGACGTTTTTGATGTCTGGTTTGACTCAGGAATAGCCGCATGGGCATCTCTAGGATATCCTTTCGAAAATAAAGAGTTATTCGAAAAAATGCAAACACTTGACATGATATGCGAGTCACAAGATCAAATTCGTGGATGGTATTATCATTTGATATTCACTTATGCAGCTTTATTCGACAAGCCAGCTTTCAAATCAGCATCACTAATGGGATGGGTGGTTGATGAGAAAGGTTTGAAAATGAGTAAAAGCGTAGGAAATGTAATAAGTGCAAGCGATGCAATAGAAAAAATTGGAAGCGATGCACTAAGATTATACTATTGCTCTGAAATAGCGCCTTATGATGTTCAAAAGTTTTCGATAAAAGCCGCAACAGATGCTCACAAAACATTATTGATTTTGTGGAATAGCGTAAACTTCTGCAAAACCTACAGGAAAACTAAAAAACAACTCAATACCGATGAAGTACTTGAATTAATTACTGGTACTAAGAATACAGATGATGACTGGATTATTTCAAGATTGCAAACTACAATACTTGAAGTAGATAAAGCTGTTGAAAAATTTGAGTTTCACATTGCAGGAAGGACTATTTCAAATTTCATAGTAAATGATGTCTCAAGAACTTACATCAAATTAATAAGAGACACTATCCAGGAAGATGAAAACGTAAGTTTAATACTAAATTACGTTCTTACGGAAAGTTTGAAACTACTAGCTCCATTTACTCCTTTTACTACAGAATACTTATATCAAGAATTATTGGAAGAAGAAAGTGAGGAACCAAAATCAATTCACACTATATTCTATCCGGAAGTAAATGCAAAACTCAAGAAAGAAAAACTAGAAAAAACCTATGAAAACTCACTAAAAATCGTAGAAGCAATGAACAATCTAAGACAGAAATTCAAACTAAGAAATAGATGGCCGTTAGAATACGTTAAAATAAATTCAAAAGAAGAATATGATGAAGAATTAATCAAAAAACTAGCTAACGTAGATGAAGTAGTAAAAGAAAGTAAATTTACCGAAGCAGCAATGAAAACAGATGAGTTTACTATAGAAATTCCTGAAAAACTATCAAAAACACAACTAGAAAAAGCATTTTTCAGAGAAGTAGTAAGAGCAATCCAAGCACAAAGAAAGAAAGCAGGATACAATGTAAACCAAAAAATACAAGTTTACTCGTCGAAGAATAAAATTTTGGAAGAAATGAAGGACGAATTAAGTAAAGAAGTAAATGCAGAAGAAATAACTTTTGTAACTAGCAAAAAAGGAAGCAATCAAGTTACAGTAGAATTAGAAGACTTGAATGCAGAAATAGGGTTTGAATAAACTAAACCTAAAATACAATATCAGACCGTCCGTCATTCCTCAACGCATTAACTTCCGTCGTAAGGAAGTCAAAACTCAGTAACGCCGAATTTTCATCATCTAGAAAGAATATGAAGTTACTTCTTTAAACTGTTTTACGTACCATTAAATTATTATTTCTAAGAATTGCTATGTATAAGATGACAGATTCAAATCAGAATAACTTAACAGATCCAATTTTTCGTGATGCCCGAGGAGAAATCAGAAGATTTGATTTTGAAGGGGCTAAATTTAATGTTCTAGCAACTAAGGCAGGAGTAATGAGAAGTG
>CABMDW010000002.1 GCA_902385045.1 uncultured archaeon
AACAGCCTTGCCTTCCTTCATGCTTTGATACAAAGCAAAAGCAAATTCTTTAGGATTGGAAACTCCTTTAACAATAAAATGCATGTCATTAAAAATATCTAATTTAGAATTATCAAGAATGTGAACAATATTGTCTACGTTCGAGTTAAAAGCACAAAAACTTTTGACTTTACTAATATCTACTTCACAAGCCTTACGTTCCAAAATATCCCAAGTCATTTAAAGAAAGAACGGAAAAACAATTAAAAAACACTATACTTACAATTCGGAAACCAATAAAAAAGAAAAACAATAGAATAATTACACGGGCCCATAGTCGAATGGTAAGACGTCCCTTTGACGTGGGGAAGACTCGGCGTTCGATTCGCCGTGGGCCCATTTCAATTAACAGGACGAAATTCTCTGACTATACTATAAACATGTCCTCTTGGAGTTGCAATTGAATTTAGTAATAAGATTCTTTCAGCGTTAAACTTGAAAGACTCTGAAAAATCGTGTTTTTCTGCGGGAGATTTTATCCTAGAAAGAGTTACGTGAGGTTTGAAATCTTTTGGTTGAAGACCGAAAAGCGAATGTAATTTTGCCATTAAAGGAATTAATTCAGGAGAGTTTGCGGCGAATCCATTAACATGTGGAATGCTGCACTGACCTTTTAACTCTACTTCAAATTTTTTGAAATTAAAATCTTTTAGTTTTTCAAGTACTTCCTCTGGATTCTTATCACCGAGAAAAGCCAAAGTAATATGCATTTTATCATGCGTATTTGTATCTCCAGTGATTTTCTTTCCGCTTATGACTTTACCTAACTTTTGTTTTAATTCTAAGGGCAAATCTATTGCAAGAAATAATCTCATAAACGCGCCTGCTTGTCATATTCTTTGAAAATCAGCTTTAGTTTTTCTAAAATCTGGGGAGTTAATTCTTTTCTATTATGCAATTGCTTGAAATCTTGAGGCTCATAAAAAGGAATTACATGCAAATGCAAGTGCCTTACAACGTAAGCATTTTCATTAACAAAGGGAACATAATTATTTCGAATTTGAGTACCCTTTGCATTCAATCCTCTTAACAAAACTAACTGGCATTGCTTTACCAATTCCATTCCTTCAGTTAATTCTTCTTTCGGAACTTCATGCAAAACTTCATAATGCTTCTTAGGAATCACTAGAACATGTCCATCAGTAGAAGGATGCAAGTCTGCTACAACTTGCCAACCGTTTGACTCTAATAAAATAGCGTCTCGGCTTAAATTACAAAATCTACAATCCATGGAAAAAACCTAATTTAAACAATATTTATGATTTTTAGTTAAAAAACTTGGGTTTTAAATTTGATTGTCTATATAATGTCTTAATATGAAGTCACAACTAGAGTTTATCAAGTTAGCCAAGCAAAAAGTAAAACACGAGTTTGAAAAATTTGATGTTTACTTGGTTCAATGCGTTAGAACTCTTGATGAATTAGACGATAGCAGAAGTTCAATGTACAACAAATTGAAAGAACTAGTGAAACTCAACTTTCCTGAACTTGACGTTTCAGATGAAAGAATGGCTGAACTATATTCTAAATTTGGTGCCAGAGAAGATTTTGAAAAAGTTGAACTTCCAAAAGGAATTGACATTAACAACAGTTTTGGAGCCAACTTTAACGAAGGAAACAAACAATTAGCCACTAACATTGCAAAAGCCTGCTTAGCTTTAGAAGAATTAAGGACAAAATTAATAAAATTTATTGACAAAGAAGCTGAAACACGATTAAAGAATTTAAGCACCTTACTTGACCCAAGTCTTGCAGCTAGAATGGTTACCGAAGCAGGAGGACTAGAAAGACTAGCATTAATGCCGGCTTCAACAATACAAGTAATGGGAGCAGAAAAAGCATTATTCAAACACTTGAGAACTGGTTCACGACCACCAAAACATGGAATAATATTTCAAGTACCAATGGTACACAATGCGCCATTAAATGAAAGAGGAAAAGTTGCCAGAACACTAGCAGCTAAGATAAGCATTTGCGCTAAAGCAGATTACTTTACCGGACACTTCATTGCAGACAAAATAGTTGAAGAATTAAAGAGGAGTTTAGCACATGGAAAAACTAAAGAAAGAACAGAGTAGATTACTAACACTAAACATGGTTCCAGGACAAACAGTCTACGGCGAGAAAAAAGCAAAAATAGATGGAAAAGAATACAGAATTTGGGATCCAACTAGAAGCAAACTCGGAGCAGCAATAGTAAAAGGACTAAAAATAAATCCATTCATTGAAGGAATAAACGTATTATACTTAGGATCAGCAAATGGAACCACTGTTTCGCACATTTCAGACTTACTAGGAAAAAACGATAAAATTTACTGCCTAGAAATTGCTTCATGGTCAATGGCAGACTTAATCAAACTAGCGGAAACAAGACCAAACATTTACCCAATACTAGCAGATGCAAGAATGCCTGAAGAGTACGCTAAAATGATTGACGAGAAAGTAGATGTTTTATTTGAAGACGTTGCAGACAGGGAACAAGCAAGAATCCTAATTGAAAATTCTAAATTATTACTTAAAAAATACGGTTTAGCAATGATTGCAATTAAAGCAAGAAGCATTAATGCAGTCGAAAACCCAAGAGTTGTTTACGATCAAGTAGTCAAAGAATTAACTCAAAAAGAATTTGAATTACTACAAAGAATTGATTTACATCCATTCGAAAAAGACCACGTGTTCCTAGTCTTAAAAAAGAAATAATTATTTTCTTTCAAAAACAATTCTAGACTTGCTAATATTCTTAACATTAAAACCAAACTTACTTGCTTCAGATTTAAACATGCTTTCAGTTAACTCGCTTGGATCCAAAATGTTACCCTTAACACTAATACCTTTCCTTCTATTGAACATTAAATGCTCAACTCCTTCTTTCTGAGCATCTTCTAAAATCATTTTAACTAAATGATTTTTCCACCCAGCATATTTAGTAGCTAAACTTCTATTCACGTGATCTCCAACTTTAAAAGCAGACTGAATATCAACATTAAATCTTTTTACTCCATTTAAACTTCCTTTTACCACGTAAACAATACCAACAATTCCCGGATATCTAGAAGCTGGACCATCCTTCCGGATAATTCCGCTTTCCTGACTTTTCAAAAATTTTTCAATATGATTTACACTAGGATAAAAAACATAATCAGCATCAATGATGACATCGCCAGTATTATCCCAATCATGCGGCTTCTCTTCAACTTTTACCAGCGAACCACCAGTATGATGATCTAGTGACCTGAAAACTTTCGGAACAACTTTTCCCTTATGCTTCAAAAAATCAAAAATTGAATCCAAATTTCCCATTAAAAGTAATTTGAAAAACAACCTTTAATAGTTTTAACTCAAACAAAAATTCAATTGCTTTTTAAAAACCAAGTCAGTAATAATAACGAAATGATTAGAGTACCTTCAGGAGTACCTGGATTTGATGAATTATGCGAAGGGGGATTTCCAGAGTATAGTTCAATACTACTAGCAGGAGGACCTGGAACTGGAAAATCGATTTTCTGCTTGGAATACTTATACAATGGAGCCAAATTATACAACCAACCAGGATTATACATTACGCTGGAAGAAGGAGCACATAACTTATGGTGGAACATGCAAAGATTCAAATGGGATTTAATGCCACTAGAAAGAAACAACATGTTAAAAATATTCAAATTCGAACCAGACATGAGTTTGAAAGACAGTTTCGGAACTCAAACTACAAGAATAATTGAAAAAGCAAAAGACATGGGAGCAAAAAGACTAGTCATTGACTCATCAACAGCATTCTCTTTCTGGCTCAGTGACGTTGCAAGGATAAGATACGAATTATATGTGTTGATAGAGGAATTAAGAAAAATTAATACTACTACAATCTTAACTTGCGAAACTACAGGAGGAATACTGGAAAGCTCGAGATTCGGAGTAGAAGACTTTCTGACTGATGGAGTAATTACTTTAACATTCAAGCCTCCACACAGGTACATTTTCATTAAAAAAATGAGAGGAACTAATCACTCGAAAAGCATTCATCCGTTCGACATTACTTCAGATGGATTCGTAGTAAAGAGTTCAGACGAAGCATCCTGGGAAATAGTAAACAAATAAAAAAAACTAATTAGAATTCTTCTTCTATTTTCTTGAAAGGAATTTGAGGATTAACAATCAAGCCTGGTTTGATTAAACTTTCATCCCACTTTAACTTCAAGCCTAAAGTTTTAATGAGCCTATCACACGAATCTGGAATTATCGGAGTTAATGCGATAGTAGCAATTGCAACTGCCTTGAAAGACAAATACAAAACGGTCTTGTATCTTTCAACGTGATTCTTTTGCAAGTCCCAAGGTTTTGTGTCATTAACATACTTATTACTCTTCCTGCAGAAGTCCATTGTAGTTTCTAAAGCCTGCTTTAAATCTGCTTTTTCATAATGTCCTTTTATTTTTTCTAGGAACGGAGTGAATAGTTCGCTGAAGGCCTTGTCTTCGTCTTCATAGTTGGCTGGTTCTGGAACTTTTGAATCGCATTTTGTTTTAATCATTGAAGTTACTCGGAATAATAAGTTTCCATAATTGTCAATTAATTCTCCGTTAACCTTATTCTTGAATTCTTGCCAAGAAAAGTCAACGTCTACTGGAGAATTTGGAGTAACTGCAGTCAAATAAAATCTCAGAAAGTCTTTATCATATTTAGAAACTACTTGAGCTGGAGTAATTATTATTCCCCTGCTTTTAGAAAACTTTTCACCGTTTAAGGTTAAATGTCCCCTAACGGGAATTGCATTTGGAAGATTATATCCTCCTACGTGAAGCATTGCAGGCCAAAACAAGTAATGATGATATACTATATCTTTTCCAATGAATTGAACTATTTCAGATTTTTCGTTTTTTACAAAACTAGTGAAAGACAAATTATTCTGTTCACAATAATGCTTGAGTGCTGCAAAATAACCGAGTGGCGCGTCCCACCAAACGTAAAAGTACTTGTCTTCTCCTGGAAATTTGAATCCATCATAAGGAGGTTCTCTTGAAATATACCATTCTTCTAGTTTTTCAAGCCAATTTTTCAAGTAATTAATTACGTCCTTTGAAAGAGCTGGTTTTTCAAGAAATTCTTCCAAGAATTCTTTGGCTTTAGTTAGTTTGAAGAACAAGTGAGTTGATTCTTTGATTACTGGAGCTTGTTTTGATAAAATAGAATAAGGTTTTTTCAAGTCGAGAGGCGAATAAACTTTACCGCACTTTTCACAACCGTCACCATACTGGTCTTGAGCTCCACAAAATGTACACTCTCCATTAACAAAACCATCTGATAAAAAAGTTTTTTCTTTTTCATCAAACATTTGTTTAACTAATTTCTATTCAATGAAACCTTTTTCCAAGTGCTTCTCATAAAATAC
>CABMDW010000003.1 GCA_902385045.1 uncultured archaeon
AAATCTTTTACATTGTTACCAACCAAAAAGCTGATCCTATGTAAACCTTTTTCTGATTCAGAAGCATGATGATAAATTCCAACGAAAGCAGTCATTAGAAATATTAAGAAGAAGTGAAAGTTAAATCTTCCAGTACTTCTTATTCTTGATGAAATCCTTCTGCTTTTCTAATAAAGCCGAATAAAATTCTCTATCAGTAAAGTACGGTTTCTTTAAAACATTATTAGCAGTATCTTCTCCAATTCCGTAAACACTATTAGTAATAACTGCCCTGCTTCCGAATTCACTTACTTGAGTAGCCATTAAACCCATTTCTTTTTCTAATCTAGCACTAAATTTCTTGCTTGGCTTTTTGATTGAATAATTTTCAAAGTATTTTGCATCAGCAAGTCTCTTTGAACCGCAATTATTGCACTTCACTATTGCTGGCAAGTCCCGGTTTACTCCTGATTTAAGTGTTCCACAGTAAGTACAAAATAAGTTATAGGGTTTATCCAGTAATTCTTTTACGAAAGCATTAAAACTATCCTCGCTTTCAGAATCTAATTTCAAAAATTCACGTAACCCTCCTAAATCTAAGGCAATCCTGCTCGGGAAAGAAAATTCTTTAACTCTTGCTATTTTCTTTGGTTTTTCAAGAAATTCTTTAAGACTTTCATAATCAAATTTTGTTCTTTCTAAATAATTCAAGGCTTCAGCATAACATAAAGATTCCAAATTTCTTTCTATTAATTTGGAAATCAAGCCTTTAGAAATTTCAACGTCACGTCGAATCAAACTAAATCTTTTTGCGACATTAAAGAATTCTTTTCTGAATAAGGCACTTGAAGTAATGCTTGCATTGTAATAGTGCTTGACATCTTTATCAGATTGAAAAACTTTAAGGAGTTCTTGATCAGTAAATTCACTGAAAAACTCTAATAAAATAGTATGAGCAGTAAAACTGGTTCTAACATTATACTTGAAACGATAATTCAAAAGAACTTGCAAGTACTTGCTTATAGTTTCATTGGCCTTAGTACCCAAAAAAGTATGGATAAATACAAAATAATCTTTGACTTCAACTAAAATTTCCTTCTTGTTGTACGAAAAATTAGGATAATCAAATTTTTCAATTAAAAAGTTCTTACTAGGTTCATTCAGCAAACTCAAAACTCCTTGACTCACTTTCTTATCAATAGGAAGATCTTCTCCACGCCAGTCTGGAATTGCAGAAGACACAAAATTAGCTGGTTCAACAATTAATTCATCATCTTGAACACTTAAAACTCTCCAAGGCTTTCCTCGAGTAATGAAAACAACATTCTCGCTCAAAAATTCTGATACGAAAGCTTCATCTAAATAACCTATTACTCTTCTCGAAACACTGTCTTTGACTTTAATCTTTTTTTCATCAGAAATCGTAGAAACATTCTCATAATAATACAATTTAGATTTTCTTGAAGGAATGATTAATTCATTCTTGAAGAAAACCAAGTTTAAACTCTTGGCTTCCTGAATCAATTGAACTCCTTGTTCTCTAGTAAAATTCTTAAAATAATTAAGAGAATGAATTAAAGAATAAAATTCATTGAAAGTAATCTGTTTTTTCTGTAAAGTCAAACCAACTAACTGATGTAACAACACATCAAAACAAGGACTCTTAATAACATCATCCTCAATTTCATTCTTCAAAGCATTTTCACACAAGACTTGAGTTTCTAAAACTTCCATGTCATTCAAAGGAACAAAAAAACCCTTAGAAATTCGGCCTTTCCCGTGACCGCTTCTTCCAATCCTCTGTAATAATCTTGAAACTCTTTTAGGACTACCGTATTGAACTATCAAATCAATTTCTCCAACATCAATACCTAATTCTAAGGAAGAAGTGCAAACAATTGCTTTAAGAGCACCCTGCTTGAATTCTTTTTCTACTTCCAAACGCAATTCCTTAGAAATGCTAGAATGATGAACTCCAATATCTTTCCTACCAGTTTTATTCAAGTAACTTGAAATGAATTCAGTAGCATAACGAGTGTTAACAAATAACAAAGACTTTTTAGAAGAATCAATAATTTTCAAAACTTTAGAAATTCGATCTGCTTCATTTTCTCCAGGAGTTAAAACTTTTAATTCCAATTCTTTTTTAGAATCATCTTGAATCACAAAACAATCTCTGAAAAAATCAGTGTTAGAAAGAGCAACAGTAGCACTCAAGCAAACCAATTGAAAAGGCTTGAATAATTCTAGTCGTTTTAACCCAACAGTCAATTGTACTCCACGCTTTGACTTGATTAATTCATGCAATTCGTCAACTATAACTGCCTGCAATGAATTCAAGTTAAGCTGAAAAGATTCATTAATCAAAAGAGTCTGAAGAGATTCAGGGGTTGAAACTAAAACGTCAGGAGGATTCAATAAAATTTTTCTACGATTAGTTTGACTAGTGTCACCATGAAATACATTCAAAGTTAAACCTAAACCATCACACCAGTACTGTAATCTTTCTTGAACGTCACGGTTCAAACTCTTTAATGGCGTTAAATATAATATTTTAAAACCCGGCTTGGAAATGTCCAACTTAGAAAATAAAGGAAACAATGCCGCTTCAGTCTTACCACTACCAGTAGGAGCAATCAAGACAACATCCTTTCCTTCAAAAATAGGCTTGAAACTCTTCTCCTGAATAAGCGTAGGCTGATCAAAATGTCTAGCCTTAATCAATTCCTTTAACTTTAAATGCAAATCTTCCATGGAATAAGAATTATGAATTTATACATAATAAGTACTTTCGAGAGACCCATTTCTCGAGAAATCAATCAATTAGTTTCGCAAACTCACTAACACTATCTTCTAACTTTCCCTGAAACAAACCACTTCCAACAACTACTCCTTCAACATCCATTCCTTTCAAAAGTTTTGCTTTATACAAGTCAATTCCACCATCAACTACAACTTTTTCTGAAAGATGCTTATTTTCCAGTGAAGTAATTTTCTCGAAAACATTAGAATCAAATTTTTGACCAGGTAATCCTGCTTGAACGCTCATCAACAGAATTTTTTCAGGAAATTCTTTAAAATTAGGAATCGGGTCATCCAAATCAATGCAAGGAGTAGAACCACTACCATTAACCTTATACATTTCATAAAAAACTTTAGAATATTTTTTGAACTTTATATGATAATCTACAGGATTTTTAGTCATCAAATGAAATTCCAACTGATTTAAATCCAATAATTCATCCAAAAAATCAATATTAAAAAAACTAGTTGAGGTCAAACCACTCTTAATTAATGTGTCATCTAAAATGTCAATATGAATTCCACTAAGATTCCTTAAAGAAGACAAATTAGGAATTGGCTTGTCAACAAGAGATAATAAAGAAGCATAAACTTTGAAGGTCATCAAAACACTTAATGGTTTAACCAAGTTTATCTATTTTAGCATTACGTCTACCATGCCTGACTTCTCTTGAAAATCTAGACTTTAAAATTTCAGACAAGTATTCTTTAACTTCCATAGCACTCTGGCTTCTTCCTCCAAAACAAAAAATATTAGCATTATTATGTTCTACAGCACGCCTTGCAGTATGTTCACTGTAAACCATTGCAGCTCTAATCTTTCTAAATTTATTGCAAGCAATACACATTCCCATTCCAGTACCACAAATTGCAATTCCTAAACTATTTCTATCTTTCAAAACGCTTTTGCATACTTTTGCAGCATAATCAGGATAATCAACAGCATCCTCAGAACTAGAACCTAAATCAGTAACCTTATAACCTCTAGTTTCTAGAAAATTAACTAAAGCCAATTTCAACTTAAAGCCAGCATGATCATTAGCAATATAAAAACGTTTTTTAGCCATGAAAATAGTACGAAAAAATAGTATTTAAATAAAAAGGAACGAAAAAATAGAAAAGAAATGTTTAAGAGCAAAATTGTGTTAAATTAGTTATCGTTCAAAAGCCTACTTTGAAACTTTAACGTTTACTTCAACATTCTTTCCTTTAGTCTTAGTATTTTCAGTTTTTGGTTTATTAGCAGCCTTAGGCTTACTGACCTTCTTCGGAGTTGCTGGCTTAGCATTAACAACTTTGACTACAGGATTAACAGTAATTACATTAGTCTTAGGTTTTGGTTTGCTAACTTTCTTTTGAACTTTAGGCTTAGAATTAACAACCTTAACTATAGGCTTAACGTTTACTACAGTAGTTTTACCCTTCTTTGCTTTTTTCTTAAGAAGTTTTTCCTTCTTTTCAGCAGCCTTATGTTCTTTAGCTAAAGTAACTTTTACTTTATCAGTGAATTTTTCTTGTTTTCCTTCAAGCAAGCCTACTTTCATGCTTACAACTTCAAGGTTTCCATTAGTTTCCTTTAATTTTTTATCGAAATCGTCAAATTTTGATTCAAGTTTAGCCATAAAATCAACAGAACTAGGCATTGCATCAATTTTTGAGCTAATTTCATGCAAACTATTTCCAAGAGATTCACTAACACTATTAATTCTAACTTCCAAACGTGAAATTCGATCGTGAGTTTCAGTCATCAAAGTTTTTTCTAAATTAAAGACTCTTGCATCTAATTCTTGAACTGGAGTAGTATAATTTTCCAAAGGTTTTTCTTCAAAATCAATCTTTTTCTCAAATTCAACTGGATGTTCTTCAACCTTAACTACTACAGGTTCTACTGAAGTAGATTCTGGAGGTAATTCAAGCTTTTTCTGAGCATCAACTTTTTCAGTTGGTTGAATTGGACTCGCTTCAGACATGCTTCTACGAGACATTTGATCTTGTGGTTTTTGATTTTTAACTTTATCCTTGTACTCTTTCTCAGTTTCCTTTAATTTATAAAAAGAATAAACGTCAAAAGCAGCAACACCGGTTAATAATACAACTTCTACAGGAGTAGCCATGAATATGATCCACCTTTAGATAATCATGCAAAAACGCATATATAAAAGTATTCACTCAAGCATAGTTACAAACAAGTATTAAACTTTGTTAAAGTATTTCATACACTATGAAGACTAACTCAGAAAAAGAAAAAATAATACAATACTTAAGAGACAAAAATTATTACGAATTAAAAAGCTTGGCAGAAAAATTTTCAGCTCAAGCAATGACAGGAAAAGACTACGAATTGATAACACTAGCTATAACCTGTTATACTTTAACAAAATTAATACAAAAAAACAGTTTTACAAGTAAAAACTGGAATCAATTCATTCAAAACCTTGAAGAAGAATTCAAAAAAGGCAGCGAAGACTATGAAACTACTGTCAAGGAATATGCGGCACTAAACTCGAGGTACACTATGAACGCTTGGGAAAGAGCACGACTAAAAGTCACTGCACAAATTTATGCTCACGGAGCCTCTTTAGAAAGAGCAGCAGCAATTACTCATACTGATTACTGGGAAGCAGGAAACTATATTGCTACTACTAAAATTCATGATAGAATGGAATATGAAAACCTAGAAGAAAAAGTCATGGAAACAATTCAAAAAATAGGAAGAGATAAAAACAAAGTAATGTGCGACTCAAGTTCTCTATTAGCATTGACACAAGCAGGTTTAATTGATATTATAGATTTTTTAAAAGACATTGAATTTTACATTCCTGATGAAGTACTAATTGAAACAGTAGAAAAAGCGTTAAGAAATCCTAAATATACTCTATCAGGATTAAGAGTAAAAGAAAAAGTAGATGCTGGATTACTCAAAGTAATAGTAATTGACAATAATGAAGCTAAAGTAATCGTAGATAACGCAAACAAAATCTACAGCATAGAAAAAACAAACCTGGAAATACTGCAGCAAGGAGAAGCAGAAGCAATGCTAGCATTACTAAAAGGCTATGCTACAGCAATGCTAGTAGATGAAAGAACTGCTCGAAAACTATGCGAAAACATTCAAGACTTGACTAATGTTCTAAAATCAGAATATGAATTGAGATTAATAACCAATGAAGAAAATAAAAAATACTTTGATCAATTCAAAAAATATCATGTTTTCAGAAGCACTGAACTAGTCGCCTTAGCAGGGGCAAAAGGATATTTTAAGAAATTCAAGGAAAATGAAGAAAAAGGATTCGTTTCTGCAATGTACTCTTTAAGAAATTACGGCTGCAGCATATCAGACTCAGAACTCAAAGAATACGCAATACTTGCACCAAAAATAATTACGATGAAAGTATAATGGCTAAATACGTGGCATTTTTGCGTGCGATCAATGTAGGCGGACACAATCTAATCAAAATGCAAGATCTAGTCAAACTATTTACTTCATTAGAATTTGAAAATACAGTAACTTATTTACAAAGTGGAAACGTGATTTTCGAAACTAACGAAAAAAATTCGAAGGAAATTAGTGAAAAAATAGAGAAAAAAATAATAGATATTCTGAAAAAAGAAGTAAAAGTATTCATAAGAACTGAATCAGAACTCAACAAACTAGTTGAATCAAAACAATTCAAGCAAAACATTGCTAACAGTCATGCATATGTTATTTTTATAGAAGACAAACCTTCAACAATACCTTTGAAATCTCCTAAAGAAGACGTTGAAATAATAGCTATAGAAAACAATAACATAATCAGTTTAAGCCATTTAGTAAATGGAAAATACGGTTCGCCAGGCAACTATTTAGAAACAAAATTAAAAATTCTAACCACTACAAGAAACTGTAATTCACTAAACGGGCTAATGAAAATCTTAAAAAATAAATAGTGTTACTTTAGACTTTCTAATTCGCTTAAAATATTCCAAATAATAGTTCTGGCATGCATTGGAAGATTAACATCATTAACAATTTCATCCAAACCATAAATGCAACCAGACAAAGCCTCATTAACATCAGTTTTAGTAGTCAAAGCAGTCTTAGCCTTTACAATTGAAACTCTAACATTCTTAGGAATGCTTAAATCTTCCTCTAAACCTTGCAATAAGTCAACAATTCCTTGAAAATTTTCCTGAACAATGAACAACACCACTATTTCTTCGCTAAACAATTATTAAGCGAGCCCGAGGGGATTCGAACCCCTGACCTTCTCCTAACTCTAAAACTTTTTAAAATCTTTTGAAAAGTAAATATAGGAGGGAACTGCTCTATATACCCGACTGTTTGAACTAAAACATTAGTTTAGCAAGACAATCTCCAGGCTGAGCTACGGGCCCACTTTATAAAATATATAAGTCTTAATCAATTTAAACAATTTTTTGGTTAATGAAGTAAAATGATTGAAGTAAGTTTCCTATTATTTGCCATTGCATGCGTGCTTGGATTTGCTTTTAGCACATT
>CABMDW010000004.1 GCA_902385045.1 uncultured archaeon
CCTTTTCTGTGAGCTCTACCTCTTACACATCGTTCTCATCGACAGACAATCTGTTATATATTGTATCTTTTGTATATTCAAAACTATTAATGGCATGAAGAGTGATTTCCGATTGAATATTTATAAAACTATAATATAGAGGATGGGTAGCATTGATGACCAAATTTGTTCTATTTGCGACCCTGTGAAATCGAAGCTACATGATTTTCTGTCATCGTGCGAATCCCTGAGGATACCAAGTTATTCTGCCCTAGATAAATCTACAGCTAATGTAATCATACAAGGCGAAGGAAAATATCATTTTGATGCTAGCAATATATCAAGTCTTTTTGAAGTTTTGGAAGAATGCCGACAGAAAAATGTAGCTTTACATTTCTGTGAGAAACAAACGTGTATAGATTATGTCAAATCTGGAATGATGATTGACCTAGACATGTTGGCTAATGAACCATTAACATTTAATATCATAGAAAAAAGTAGCACTCAAATTAATAACATGATTAGAATTATAGGTGAAGAGATAGCCAATGTTGTTCAGCTAACTGATGGAGATGTAATCCACGTTGGAGTTATAGCAAAACCAGCTAGCATTCCAAAAGATGGAAAGCACAAATATGGAATTCATTTTCTAATTCCATCATGCCGAATTGATGTATCAACTAAGAAATACATTCTAAATAAACTTTGTTCTAACTCATCGTTCATTAACGAATTAGAGCCTTTTAATTTATCATCTAATCAAACTATTGATTTACAATCAGCATGTGTTCCTGTAATGTTTCTAGGTTCATGTAAGTTAAGCTCATCAATTTCATATCTTCCAGCTATCTTATACAAAATGACAGCTGATAAAAATAAGACAAGAAAGATGACAATGCCCGAGAAAGTTGATGACTTAGATAAATATAACTTAGTTGGTGAGTTATCTTTGGTCTATGAAATGAAATATGAGGAAGATAAACCGCCTTTGATTAGAAAGAAAGATTATGAGATTAAGCCGGAGAAAGCAAATGAAGTTAAAGATTTTGATTTGAAAACTAACTCAGTTGGGTCTGTGGATGTTATCAATCAAATTGAGATGGTAATCAATGAGATAGCAAACACTGATGAGAACTTTGCTGAAGTAAAAGACCTTCTAAACATTCTACCAACTAAATACTCTGAAGATTATCACCTTTGGAGAGATATCATTTTTGCTTTGTCTAGCATGCCTTCATACCAACCTTTAGCTCATTGGTTTTCTATGAAGTGTTCAAGTAAATACAACTCAGAAGCTGTAGATAAACTATGGACAGAAGGTATGAGCTATAACAGACTAGACCGTTTGACGTTAAAAACAATTCATTATTATGCTAGAACTGAAGACCCAATGAAATATAATGAAGTTATAAACAACAGAATTGAAAGCTACATTCTACGTGAAGTTAGAAAATCATATGGCGTTCTAACTCATGAACTTTTATCTCGCGTTCTATACAAGTTCTATAAAACTAAGCTCGTATGTTCAAGTAATCCTCTAGCTAAGAAAAAGGAGAAAGAGTTATGGTGTGAGTTTATCTTACCAAGTGATATAGTTGAAGATAACGAACATATAGGCGAAGATGAGAACAAGTATCTAATTTGGAAATGGAAGTGTGATACAAATGAACCTCTAATTTTACATAAGGCAATCTCTGGAAAGCTTAAGATGATTTTAGATTCGGCAGTTCATAAGTTAGAGGAACAATATCTAAAGATGAAGACAAATAGCGAAACACCCAAAGATTACATAAAGGTGTTTAAGTCATTTATAGGCAATTTCAAAAAGAACATCATTAACTTACAACAAATGCCATTTAGAAAGAATATAATAAACGCATGCGAGATTACATTTAGAAATGATAATTTGTATAATTCTATGGATAGAGATGAGAACTTTATGGGGGTTGGAAACGGAGTTCTTCAACTTGGAGAGAAATGTTCTTTGATAACTGGTTGTCATAGAAATTTAATTAGTCATTACACCAAAGTGAATTACATTCCATTTAATCCAAATGATAAGATAACTAGACAACTGCTAGATATCATCTCTCAAACAATCCCAGAAGTTGATGCTAGAGAATGGATGATGTTTTTCTATGCTTCAACGCTCAGAGGTGGTTCAAAACCAGAGTTGTGTTTGTTCAAAGGTGGTCAAGGACAAAATGGTAAATCAACAATATCACGTTTTACAGCTGGAGCACTTGGAGGAGAAACTGAGCCAAAATCATATGCTAGTAAGTTTAACATATCACTTCTAACTGAGAAAGCAGAAGCATCAGACAAACCAAACAGTGCTTTGGCTACATGTAATAAACGTCGGTTCATTTATGCTGAAGAAACAAATAAGCGAGAGCGTCTTAACACAGCACAACTCAAAAAGATGGTAAATGCTACACCAATTTCTGTTAGAGGGTTATATGCTGACCAAGTTAATATGCCAATTACATGGCTTTTAGAGATTTCGTCTCAACATCAGCTAACTATCAATGCTACAGACAATGGAACGTGGCGTCGTATCAGGTATTATGGTTATAAAATGAAGTTCTGTAATAACCCAGACCCAAAAAACCCATATGAGAAATTAGAAAACCCAGATATCATTGGTAAGATGGCTAATGATACAGAGTATCTCTCAAGGTATCTATCAATTCTAGTTCATTTCTATGAGCGACTTCAAAATGAATATAGTGGGCAATTAAAGGATGTTATATCTGAAACGATTATGACTGAAACAGAAGAATATAGGTATAAACAAGACCAACTTCATAAATTTATCTCAACTTCAGTTATCGTTTCTCCAACTAATGCTATATCTTACAGCATGCCAAAGGTTATCGAATCTTATAGTAATTGGTTAGAAAAGATTACAGGTCATAGAAACCATGAAGGTATAACTGATGAAGAGATACATAACTCGGTTTTAAAGAAATATATAACAACGATTGATGGGCAACCAATGCTCTGTGGTTGTAGAATTGCTGAGAACCCAAGTGATTTTGAAAATCATGTTGTCAAGTTAAATGCTGGAGAACGACTTGTTTCTCAGACACTTTTACCTGAACGTAAAAACGTTAATAGTCAGTATCCAGATGATTGGTGGAATGGTAGAAGCAATAATCAATTTAGGAATGCTCAACAAAAACAACAAATTGATATGAAGTTAGTTATGAACCCAATTGACAATGAAATTGGTATGACTATAGAAGAGAGACGAGCAATTGAGAAGTTATACAGTGATAAAAAATTAGACAAACAGAAGGAAGAAGTGCTTAAATCAGTTGGTATCCTTTGACTTGTCTAAACATTCTTTAACTTGATTGGCAACGCATACTTATCTAAGTTTGGTAGTTTAAATACAATTGGTTTAACATTACTTGTTTCTAACAGCATTTCTTGATAAATAACCAAAGTTCTTTTTTTATTTAGCTCGTTTAAATGATTGTCTGGTTTATTTAGAGTGTCCATGTATCTATATTATAAAGATGTTTCGTTTTTTACATCTATCAAATTTATACATCTCTGAAAACAGAGAACAGGAATTATTACAAGTTATACCTCAGATATGTTCAGCTATCCAAAACAACATTGACCCATCTAAACAAACATTAGTTGTCATCAC
>CABMDW010000005.1 GCA_902385045.1 uncultured archaeon
ATATCTAATCGTAGCATGCGCCCAAGTGCTCCAATGCCAGTTCCTTCGGCAAGCGTGCCTATACTTGCGAAAGCTCCAGAAGAAAAGAGAATAGATCTTTCTCCAGTTGCTAATACACCTTCTGACAGATCTAAAATAGAGAGTATTATGAATCGCGACTTACCCCTTCCTCCTCTCAATCTTCAGCCTGTTGCACAAATGCCAGTGTCTATGCCTGTAGTTCCTCAAGTTCAAATGCCTATGGCGCCTATGCCACAGAGTCCAAGAGGTGCTAGTATGATGCCTGTGTCATTCTTCCCTGACGCGAAGGACTAAAAGTTTTAGCTGGCTTTGTTTACAAAGCTAAATTTTAATTATTTATTTTAATTTGCGTTCAAGATGTTTTCTAAAAAAATTAGACTCTATTAAAAATAGAGTAATTTTATTTTAAAAAAAGATTTCTTTTCTAAAAAAATCTATGGATTATCTACTGGGATACGGAGGGATCGGGTTAGCAATGGGACTTGGTTATTTTATTAGTTATATGGACTCTCAACAACGCAAGGATTCTAATAGAACAACTGCAGATCACATTAAAATCGCTTTGCTTTGTGGGGCTGTTGCTTTTGTTATTCTATTTATTAATTCTGGCGATGCAATTGAATTTATCTCTGGAAAGGCTGTAGCTGAGGGTGCGGAAAAAGTTGTAGAAGAAACGGCTAAAGCTAGCAAATCAGTTGTAAGTGAAACTGTAAAAAGCGTTGTGCCGAAAACTAAAAAAGTTGTTGATAAGTTCGCTATGGGCTTGGCTAGTTTTTAAATAAATTTAATTCTGATTCTTCTTTCGCTCGTCGCGATTCAGCAATATCACAGTCTTTATACAAGCAAGATGTTGCAGAAAAACAGTAGTCTTTCGCTAGGCACTCAGCAGGATTTTGACTGTAGTTATTATTGGTTACTTGAGCGTAAGAGCCAGTGGCACATTCGTTGTCTACACACGCCATCATACCTTTCTTTACTGGAACTTGACATCTACGTTTTCCAGCCATAATTACAGTGGAATCAGATGGGTTAGTGTGTCCCAGAAATGAGCCTACTTCAGGGGGAGCACTTGGTTCAACAAAAGCTGAATCAAAAGTGGGCAATTTAACATCATAAACATTTTCATTGGGATCCTTTGGAGTTAAGTCTATATGTTCAAAAGGCTTACGTGTTATTCCTTTTTCAATTAAAAGGTCTCGTTTAGGGCGTTCTGTAGACTTACTCGTTTCTGAGCTCTGTTGCATTTTAGGTGGAGGTTGTGGTAAATTTTGATATCTCGCTACTAAACAAATTAGTAAAATAGCAATAGAAGTATATGCCAGTATTATAAGAAACCCATCAACTGAACTACAAGTTTCTGCCATCTCTATTTATTAGTTCTTATTTAATAACTATGAAGAAATAAAATTTGCGTTAAAAACACATTTTAAAATTGTATAGCTAAGTTAGAATAAAATAAGTTAGTTTTATATTCAGATGACTCAAGTTTTAAAGAGATCTGACCCTAAATACGTAGATCATCTCTCTGAGGATCCGGCGGTTGGAGGACAGAAGTTCTGTTGCATTTCGTTTGTAAGCCCTGACGCTAAACAAAAATGTGATATTCTGGGATTTAAGATCCGCGGAAGTTATGATACAGAGGAAATTGCCAAACGCCAAGCCAGCCGATTGCGCGAAATGGATCCTGATTTTGATGTGTTTATTTGTAAAGTGGGTTATTGGATTCCTTTTAGCCCAGATCCCTCTCAATTACAGGATGAAGTCTTCGCTGAAGAACACCTGAATGACCTTGTGCGCTCACAGAAAGAAGGCAGAGTGCTGGCTAAGCAACACTATGATGAACGAAAACAGGAGCTAATGCGCAAGGCACTATCCGAAGGAGCGCGCGAATCGCAGGCTTCCCGTGGAAAGGAGCACTTAATTTCTCTCAGAACGCGTATAGAAAATACTGACGACGAAATTAAGCGCCTACAAGCGAAGTTGACAGAAGCGCTCAATCGTAAAAAGGAAGACCTTCCCAAACTCAAGAATTACACGCCTGAAGAAGTCGCCGAAGCCAACGAAATTGAAAAGAAGAACGGCAAGGTGCTGTTCAATATGGAGGGAGGAGCTCGCAGTTCCGAACGAAGTGAAGGAACTAGTACGGCACGAAGTGCGACGACCACTTCCACGGAGAGCGCAGGGCGAGGTAGCTCTGGAAATGAGAATGTTTCTACAGAAAAGAATGAAACTGCGCCTAAAACAGAAACTCAAGTATCAAAGACAGAGACGCCAGTTGGATTTGGAGTTGGTGGTGCCCCACAAAGTGTTGATGAGATGCAGAATGTATTAGAATCTGAAAATATTTTAACCCATAGTCAACGCCAAGGGTTAAAGCAGGCTGGTAAATTGGAGAATAAGCCTGAGGAGTACGAACTTTGAGACATAAATGTCTTAAAGCCTATCTAAATTTCTTTTTATTAAAAAATAATATAACCTGAAGAACTCAGGATTATACAACTCTGACAGAACTCAGAGTTTATTTTTTTTCTCATCTGTAAATTGCCCAATGTGCATCCATGATTTGGATTTGTATTGAGCTGAGATGAGGAATTGAAGTGTCTTTTGGTTCAAGAAATATCTGTCGTGGAAGGCGATGAGACAGTGCTCGTTCCAACTCACCAAGCATAACCTTTCGTGGAAGTCGATGAATCAGAGCTCGTTTTAGCTCACCAGCTTTAGGAACAGGTTTCTTTGGAATGCTTTTTCTGGAATTACTGCCCTTGATACATAAATAAGTACAATATGCATCAGCAAGTTGCACTAAAGCATTCATAAAGTTCTTCTCGATATCAGAACCATAAGTACATACAAAATCAGAATCAGCTTTGATGTGAAAATATACATATTCGGCTTCAATTGGTGATTTCACAGAAAGAATCCTAGAAAATGACCATTCGTCGCAAATTTCTCTACAACCATCACTAAATTGCTGATC
>CABMDW010000006.1 GCA_902385045.1 uncultured archaeon
CATCAGTTGGGTCTTCACCTCTGATTTTCTTCTCTGTTGAAGTTAGACCATATGTATGACACTTGTTTGACCCTGTCATGATTGGAAAATCACATACAGTCTTGTTTGGAATTGATGTTTGTATTGTTTTAGTTAGACCATCCAGATAATTTGCGGTAATGGTTATATCAATGCTAACTTTAATTTCGCCAGCATATGGCTTACCTGTAGTTCTAGCTTCATTTGGAAATAAACTATCAACAACATTCTTTGTGAATATTGTTTTCATTGGTTTAAAAATCTGAACATCAGAGAACCCAACTGTTAGATGAAACGATGAAATCTTCTTATCTTCATCAGTCTGATTTCTTCTGTTCTGATAAGTTTTATCAATTTTGAAACCTTGCTCTATAATCTGTTTCAGACCTGTATCCAACAACTTGTTAAAAAGGTCAATTTGATGACTGATGATACCTTTATTGTAAATGAACGAGTTCAGAAACAAAATCAAATCATCTTTAGTTAAATCATCATTTTTAACACTGGCAATTGGGGAGACTGCGGGTTCCATAGAATAAATCTTATATAAATAACATAAAAAATGTTCAATTTTAGTTTAGAAGTGTTTAGATGATAAAATTGAAGATAATACAGACAATCAATATAACCCAGTATCACAAATGACATCTACTCAGAAAATATTAGACTTATTGGATAAGGTTGAGAATAATCAACTTATCATCAAAGAATATATTGAATCTACTCATGATGATATTGAACTAGAAAAGAAATTAGCAGAGTTAAGAACTGAATTAAGAGAATTACAGCTGGCAGTAGTAAATAGTAAATCTACAATTGATAGCCTTAACAAAAATATATCTAACTTAACATCAAAGCAAGAAGAACTTAATAATAGCATGAAAGAAAAGTTGATATTAAAATCAGTCAATGAAGCAAAGATAGATGAACGTATTAAACTGAAAACTGTTGAATTAGAAGCACTTGAACAAAAAACCACAAAGATGATATCTGACCTTGATAAAGCTATAAAAGAAAAACAAGTTCGTTTAGAGTTTCTAAATCAAGAAACACATATTAATCAAGAAGCATTAGAAACAATCAAATCTGAAATTAAAGGATTATCTAAATCTATAGCAACTAAAGATGAACCATTTATTTGGAAGGAGATTAATAGAGAAGTTAATACAAACATGAAAAATAAAACAATTTCGGGGTTAATCAAAGTTGATATCAACCTAAACATTAATTTAGATATCTTTCTTCAAATGTTAATTAACTTTATCAAAAAGAATGAACATATCAATGATAATGATTGGATTAGAATGTTTATGAGTAATGAGAGATTTAAATTCGCAACTGATGTTATGCCATATGTTGGTTTAACTAGTGGATTGTTATTTAACAAAATTCAAGAACAAATCACATATACGAAGTTTTATATTATGAATGATACTATCATCAAACTAACTATTTGTGAAACTAATATCAAAAGTGAAATTATCGCTAATCCAAACAATGTATCTGTTGAAACAGAATTGATGTTAAGAGATAGTATGAGATATGCTATTGACAATGAAGGAAAGATATATGCTACTGTAAGAAGGTTAAGCCAAATAAAGATATACAATCCAGAGGTACGTATGATAAGCAGTTATACTTCTGGTTGGAATAATCTTATACCAACATTTAATGCTGATATTTACGATGTTTCAATCGATAACAGTTATTTCAAAAATCATATAATGATGTTATCTAATAAAGATAAAACCGAGGGATATGTCGGGTTGTTAAATGAAATCATCCAATTAACAGATTGCTGTTGTAATTTGAATATTAGAGAAAGCTACCAATCAGCTGAAGAAAGATATAATAGATATCTAGCTCCGAAAATTAAGTTTATTGGACTAATTGATAAACATAATGTATTTATAAATCGCCATTGTCATACAGATACACAAATAGGTTTAGGGGTATTTACATATTTTAAACAATTCTTACAGAAATTTCAAACCGATGAAAAGGATTGTTGGATTCATCCTAAGAATGAACAGTTTAACTTACAAAACTTTAAAATATACATGATTTACTTAGCATGTTAAAAAACTTTATTTTTTATGATTATATTGAAGTATGAACAATGATATAATATAGAATGCTGTCAGGTCTAAATAAAATCACCACCCCGGCAGTTATTATCCCCGCAGACCCAAAAGTTCATAAAACATATCAATTTGAAGGTAATAGTATAACTATCTATTCAGATACTGATATTTTTGAAATTACAGTTTGGAATAAGGATAATAACTATTATTATAAAGGAAAGGCAAAATACGGAGATGTCAGAAACAATGATGGTTCAACACCACACGATGTTAGACATCAATGTCATTTATTTATTTTAATGATTCTTGAACATAAGTGTTCTAAAATTATATATCCTTATTTATCCATAACTAATCTTAACGACAAACAAATGTTATTTAATGCTAGAGTTGGTATAGATGGTGGTTCTGGTATTTTCTTTCGTATCATTTTAGAAAAGGATAAGCGTAAATATGTTAAGAAAACAGATACAGCATAAAAACAAACATCTATCTTGTATAAAGTATTTTACAGAACTTCTTTAGCTTTGACGTAGTTGGATATTCAAATGGGTGTTTAATATGTAAGTAATTGGCAATTTGTTGTAAAGTATCATCATCCAAAAATACAAACATGTTGTAATATGGCATATATCTGTTAATCGCGATAATCAAATGATTTAAACCACGTATAAAATGATATTTGATATCTTCTTTAGCGCAAATGTAGCGATATACAATATGATGTAATGAAACATCAGGATATTTTGGATATAACTGAATTATAATGTTTAAAGTCAGATTATAATTCATCATATTCAATAGTTTATCTCCTGTAAAGTTAGATACAATTTTATCATGTTCTGTTAAACATGGGATATCATCTGGACGAACAAACATGTAAGCAGTCTTCATAGCTCTAATGTAATCTTTATGAAGTTTTGGTATTTCAATTTTAGTTCCTCCATTTAACACGTTTCTTAAATTAAATACACTAACACATAACTGAAAATCATATCTGATACACTCATCTTTGTTGTTTTTAACTAACATATAAACTAACTTAACTAAATCACACATAACTTTCAAGATGTTTTTATGTATTTGTTTCTGATTATAAATTTTAGATTGATTGATAATCGTTATAATTAAAGTCATAATCTTGATAATTACAGCATAGTCATCTTTAAGATACACAATTGTTGGAACTTTCAATTGCTGATATTTTCCTCTTTGTTCATATATTCCACCTTCTATCATATACTTCACCTCTTTCTTCCATTCCTTGTAGATTTGTATAAACTCATCTGAATACAACTCATCAACTATCATATCTAAATC
>CABMDW010000007.1 GCA_902385045.1 uncultured archaeon
AAAATTATGTTATTTACATGATAAATCTCCTGAAGAATTAGTAGAATTACAAGAAGATCCAATGGATCAGGGCGGTTATTTCATTATCAACGGTACTGAAAAATCTTTGATGACTATTGAAGACTTGGCTCCTAATAGGATCATGAATTCAAGAGATAAAGATACTGGGGAAATTACTTCAAAAGTGTTCTCAACCAGATTCGGTTTTAGAGGAAGATGTACTGTAGACAGAAGCGTTGATGGCAAATTAGGATGCACTTTACCTTCATACACTAGAGCAATTGAATTAGTTTTATTATTAAGAGCTTTAGGTTTAGACAAAGATGAAAAAATCTTAGAACAATTTTCAGAATACGAAGAAACCACTAACGATTTATTATTAAATTTAGAGTATGATGTTTCAAAGAACAAAAGAGATGCTTTGTTAACAATCGGTAAAAGAGCTGCTCCAGGACAACCTGAAGAATATCAACTAAAAAGAGCAGATGTTTTGCTTGATAGGTACTTATTGCCTCATGTAGGCGTTGAACCAAATGCAAGATTAGCTAAAGCATATTATTTATGCAGAATGGCTGAAAGAGCAATTTTAGTTGCCTACAAGAAAAGAGCCCCTGAAGACAAAGATCATTATGCTAACAAGAGATTGAAAATAACTGGATTCTTAATGGAAGAACTATTCAGATATGCTTTCCAATTCCTCGTTAAAGACGTTTCCTATCAATTAGAAAGGGCTAACGTTAGAGGAAGAAAATTATCTTTGAATGCCATTGTCAGACCAGATGCTTTGACTGAAAGAATAAAATATTCTCTAGCAACTGGAAACTGGGTAGGCGGCCATACTGGAGTCTGTCAAAGTATGGATAGATATAATTTCATTTCATCATTGTCATTCTTGAGGAGAATAACATCTCCACTTGCGAGAAAACATCCTCACTATAAAGCGAGAGATTTACACGGAACTCACTTTGGAAGATTAGATCCAAATGAAACTCCAGAAGGACCTAATGCAGGTCTAGTAAAGAATCTTTCTTTGTGTTGTGAGGTTACAGTCGGTTCTGAAGAAAAACCGGTCGAACAAACTTTAAACAAACTAGGAGTAAGTTTGAAGACTTAAGTTGTTTTTATTGAATTCAAGAGGTAAGTGTTTATGAAGTCTAGCGTTTTTATTAACGGAAGGCTCGTTGGTTTTACTGAAAACGGTGAAAAATTAGCCAACGAATTAAGAGAAAAAAGAAGAAACGGAGAATTGGATTATCAGATGAACGTTGCGTTCTACGGTAGATCTAAAGAAGTTTTCATTAATACTGACGGTGGAAGAGCCAGAAGACCACTAATCTTGGTAGTTAAAGGAAAAAGTGCTTTTACCAAAGAATTACAAGAAAAGTTAAAGAACAAGCAAACAAGTTGGGATGAACTAGTAAAGCAAGGAGTTATCGAATATCTTGATGCTGAAGAAGAAGAAAACGCAAGAGTTGCTTTAAACGAAGAAATACTTGAAAAGGCTTCTAAGAAGGGCGAAGAACATTTTACTCACTTGGAAATAGATCCTTCAAACATCCTCGGTTTTGCATCATCTAACCTTCCATTTCCAGAATACAACATGGCTCCAAGAGTTTTAATGGCAGCACAACACTTGAAACAAGCAATGGGATTATTTGCTTCAAACTTTAACTATAGAACTGACACCCGAGCTCACTTATTATTATATCCTCAAAAACCACTAGTACAAACTCAAAGCTTTACTGACATGGGTTTGGAAAAAAGAGCTTCAGGTCAAAACTTTATTGTAGCTATTTTATCTTACAAAGGACATAACATGCAAGACGCAATAGTCATTAACAAAAGCGCTATTGATAGATCTCTAGCAAGAAGCGTATTTTATAGAACTTATGCTGACGAAGAACACAGATATCCTGGAGGTCAAAGAGATATTTATGGAATTCCTGAAGAATTCGTTCAAGGATATTCTGGAGAACAAGCTTACTCAAAACTAGACGTTAGTGGAATAATTGATTCAGAAGTTCCAGTTCTAGGCTCAGATGTTTTAATAGGAAAAACTTCTCCACCAAGATTCTTGAAAGAAATAAGTGCTTTAGATATTGATACTGAAAAAAGAAGAGAAAGTTCAGTCAGAGTAAGAAGCAACGAAGAAGGAGTAGTTGACTCAGTAATATTATCTCAAACCACTTCAGGAAACCGTTTTGTTAAAGTAAGAATTAGACGAACATGTATTCCAGAAATTGGAGACAAGTTTTCATCAAGATTCGGACAAAAAGGAGTAGTTTCAATTTTATTAAATCAAGAAGACATGCCTTTTACTAAAGACGGAATAACTCCTGACTTAATAATCAATCCACACGCAATTCCAGGAAGAATGACTGAAGGACACTTGCTTGAAATGCTTGGAGCAAAAGCAGCTTGCATTGACGGTAGTGTTAAAAACGGAACCGCCTTTTCAGGAGAAGAACAAGTTGACTTCGAAGAAGCATTGAAAAGCCGTGGTTATGATTACACTGGTACTGAAGAATTATATGATGGAGAAACCGGAATCAAAATTGCAGCAAAAATCTTTATTGCGCCAATTTACTACCAAAGATTATACCATTTAGTATCCTTGAAGTTACATGCCAGAGCAAGAGGACCAGTACAATTACTAACCCATCAGCCTACTGAAGGAAGATCAAGAGAAGGAGGTTTAAGGTTAGGAGAAATGGAAAGAGATTGTTTCATTGGATACGGTGCAGCTTCATTATTGAAAGAAAGAATGATTGATTCTTCAGACAAGACTAAGATTCTAGTAGACGAAATTACTGGAAGTCTTGCATACTATGACTTTAACAAGAAACAGTACGTCTGTCCTTTAAATCCAAACCCGAAGATCGAAGAAATAGAAGTCGCCTATGCATTCAAATTATTATTAGATGAAATGAAAAGTTTAGGCATATTTCCAAAAGTAGGTTTGAGGGAAAAAGTTTAATTGGTGATTATTAATGAAACAAATTTCAGATATTGCATTCACGGTTTTTTCTCCTGAACAAATTAGGAAGATGAGCGCATGCAAAGTAGTAGTTCCAGACACTTATGACGAAGACGGTTATCCTATTTCAGACGGTTTAGCAGACTTAAAAATGGGAGTAATAGATCCAGGTTTAAAGTGCAAAACTGATGGAGGAAGAATGAGAGAATCAATGGGACACTTTGGACACATTGAATTAGTAAGACCAGCAGTTCATCCATTATTTGCAAAATACGTTTATTCCTTCTTGAAAGCAACTTGTTACAAATGCGGAGAAGCATTAGACGAAGACAAGTATTTCGAAGACATTACCTCCAAGCAATGCGATAAATGTGGTGCAGCTCAAAAGGATTTAAAATTCATAAAACCAACTACCTTCTTTGAAGGAGAAAGAAGAATATTGCCAACTGAATTAAGAGAAAGACTTGAAAGAATTTCAGATGAAAACTTAAAAAGATGGGGAATAAGCGTTAGACCAGAATGGTTAGTACTAGTAGTATTGCCAATTCCACCAGTAACAATGAGACCATCAATTACACTAGAAACTGGAGAAAGAAGTGAAGACGATTTAACTCACAAACTAGTAGACATTATAAGAATCAACCAAAGATTGGGAGAAAACATTGATGCAGGCGCACCACAATTAATCATCGAAGACTTATGGGAATTATTACAATATCACGTTTCAACTTACTTTGACAATGAAACTGCAGGATTACCACCAGCAAGACACAGGTCAGGAAGACAACTAAGAACAATAGTGCAAAGATTAAAAGGAAAAGAAGGAAGATTCAGATACAATTTGTCAGGAAAAAGAGTAAACTTTTCAGCAAGAACTGTAATTTCACCAGATCCTTACCTAGGAATAAATGAATTAGGAGTTCCAAAAGAAATTGCAGCAGAACTAACCGTTCCGCTAAACGTTACAAAATGGAATCTCGAATCAGTAAAAGTATTCTTAAAGAAACATTCAGATAAAATAAATTATATTATTAGAACTGATGGAAGAAAGAAGAAACTAACTCAAGAAAACATGGAAGAAGTACTTGCAGAATTAACTCCAGGTTATACCATTGAAAGACAATTGATGGATGGAGATTACTTGATTTTCAATAGACAACCTTCTTTACATAGAGTAAGTATGATGGCTCATAAAGCTAAAATACTTTCAGCAAAAACTTTCAGATTTAACACTGCAGTTTGCACTCCTTATAATGCAGACTTTGACGGAGACGAAATGAACGTTCACGTTCCACAAAACGAAGAAGCAATGGCAGAATCAGAATTGCTAATGAAAGTAGAACAAAATATTTTATCCCCAAGAAACGGAGAAGCATTAGTAGGTCCAACACACGATCACCATTCAGGAACTTTCCTATTAACTCAAGATAATTTGAAAATTCCAAAAGATTACGCTTGTAGATTATTATCAATAGCGGGAATAGAAGAAGAATTTGATGGAGATTCTATTGAAGGAAAGAAATTATTTTCAATGTTATTACCAAAAGAATTATCTCTAGAAGTAAAGAATAGGTCTGGAGAAGAAATAGTCATTGAAAAAGGAATTTTAAAGAAGGGACACGTTGATTCAAAAGGAAATGACAAAATTGTAAAAGCATTATATAATTTAGACCCAGCAAAAGCAACTAAATACATTGACGGAATATCAAAAATTTCAGTAGAAATAACCTTAATGTATGGATTAACATTATCATTATCCGATTATGAATTAACAGATGTAGCACAAAAAGAACTTAGCGATCACTATAGAACCGCTAGAAAAAAGATTTTAGAATTAGTAGAAAAATACAAGACTAAAAAACTAGAAAGACAACCAGGAAAGTCACTAAGAGAAACATTAGAAGAATTAATCATGGCAATTGCAGAAGAAGCAAGAGATGATTCAGCTAAATTAATCTTAAAACACGTTAAAAGACAACCAGTTAACTTTTTCAGTTCATCAATCGAATTAAACCCAGCATTATTAATGGCTAGATCTGGAGCAAGAGGTTCCATGTTAAACGTTATTCAGATGGCTGGATTAGTCGGACAACAGGCCGTCAGAGGAAAAAGAATGAATTCAGGATACAAGTACAGAATTTTACCTCACTTTAAACAAAAAGACTTAGGAGATGATGCAAGAGGACTTGTAAACAGAAGCTTTGTAGATGGATTAACTCCATTACAATATTTCTTCCATGCTGCAGGAGGAAGAGACTCAGTAGTAGATAAAGGAGTAAACCCTGCAAAAACAGGTTATATGCAAAGAAGACTAATTAATGCATTACAAGACTTCATTATTGATGGTGACTTGTCAGTAAAAGATGCTGAAGGAAACATAGTAGAGTATGCTTATCAATCTGAAGAAGGCGAAGAAGAATTCACTCCAGGAGAACCAGTAGGAGTAGTAGCCGCACAATCAATTGGAGAACCAGGAACTCAGATGACTTTAAGAACATTCCACTACGCTGGAGTAGCTTCATTAGCACAATTAGGATTCACTAGACTAGTAGAAATAGTCGACGGAAGAAAAACTCCAAAGAATCCAGTTATGGATGTAGTCTTAAAAGACAAATATTCAAAGAACTATGATAAAGTAGCTGAAATTGCAGCTAAAATAGAAGAAATTACTCTAGAAAAAATAGCTAAAATTAAAGAAAACTTTACGAAGAAAACAATTCAAATAGAAACAAACAAAGAATTAACTAAACAACTAAATCTATCAAACAAAGATATTGAAGAAGCTCTCAAGAAAGAAAAATTTGAATACGAAAAGAACGATGAAGGATTCATTCTAAAATTCAAAGAAGCAACTCTAAAAGAAATAAGAAAAGCAAAAGTAAAACTAGATAAAATGTTAGTAAGAGGAGTTTCAGGAATTACAAGAGCAATCATTATCGATAAGAAAGATGGAACCTATTCCATTGCAACTGAAGGAACAAACCTAGAAGAAGTAATGAAAATTGAAGAAGTCGAACCATTAAAGACAACTACTAACGACAGCATGGAAGTAGGAAGAGTCCTCGGAATAGAAGCAGCAAGAAACTCTATCTACAATGAAATAAAGAAAGTATTAGATGCTCAAGGATTGAAAGTAAGTTCAAGACACTTGTCATTAATTGCAGATGCAATGACAATGATCGGAGATATTACTTCAATAGGAAGACACGGTCTAGCAGGAAAGAAGAAATCAGTATTAGCAAGAGCAGCCTTCGAAGAAACAGCTAAACACTTAGTAAAAGCTGCAATAGAAGGAGAAAAAGACGAGCTAAAAGGAATAACTGAAAACATTATAATCGGACAAATTATCCCAGCTGGAACCGGAAAAGTAAGACTAGGAATGAAAATCTCCTAGTTTTTTCTTTATTTTCCATTTTTTTACATTTACTTAGTCTATCCTTTAGATATTCTATTTAATCAGAAGGGCCGAGAACGAGATTTGAACTCGTGTCAGAAGATCCACAGTCTCCTATCCTAACCCCTAGACGATCCCGGCCATAGTATTAATTTTAGTTGAAAGAATTTATTCCTTGGTTTTGAATTCGGTATACTGGGTTTTTCCGCAAACACGTCTGTTCTTGTGTTCTGCCATGAAAGCGCCAGGATTTTTAGGACTTTGTTTTTTCAACCTATGTAATTTTCCGTCTTCAATCTTGTAATAAGTCCAAACTCCCTTCTTTTCTTTCTTTTTGTCTGCCATAAAAATTAAACCTCTTGAGAAACCCCTTGTTTTAAATTGAGGGTTAAATTATATGAGGTTTTTGCTTGAAAAACCTTGTTATTTCCTTGCGAAATAGAGTGAAGCAGCCGCTACAAGTATCAATCCAATTAATACTTCCCAACTAATTTCTGTGAATCCTAATCCTTTCAATATCAGTACTATTCCTACTGCTATAGTAAAAAATTGGAAAGTATTTTTATTTTGTTTTTTTAAGTCATCTTCTATCATTTAATCACTTATTTCAAATAAATCCAAGCAAAAATAATAATAATACGAAGTACATTTCCTCTACAAGTGGAATTATGTTTGTAATTGATAAAAGTATTGCCCAAAATATTCCGATTATAATAAATGGAATTAGCAAAACGTACTTAATTAATTTGGAAAGCCAGTTGCTTGGTTTATGAATTGAACGGTTTAATTCAGAGAAAATATATCCGACGTCTCCAGAACTTGGAAAACTAGCTTTTACCGAACAATATGCGAAATACAAGAATACTGCGGGCATTATGCCTTGAGACGTTTTTGCTAAACTCAAAAACATTATTCCTAGAAAGTTAAGTATCATGAAGGGAGAGATTCCGATAATTAGTGCTTGAAAAGAACTTTCAGTTTCTACATCAATTCTTCCGCAAAATAATCCTGTTTTTTTATCCCATTTTAATAATTCTACTTCTTTTATTTTGGTAAACGTTATTGCCGCAGCAAATACATGTGCTAATTCATGTAAAACAATTCCTGGAAAAGTTATGTTCCAAAGAAAAGATTGAATGCTACTTAAAAAGTTTTCATTCTTGTAAATAATGTTATGGTCTTCCATTCATACCTTGCCTTCGAGCAAAATAAATGCCATGTATTCCTGGTTTGTTAAGTATTGATCCTCTGACTTGTGCTATCATCTGTTCTCTTGTAAAACCTTCAGGTAATCTTGGTCTATTTGTAAATCCTCCGATTCTGGCTAAACTTTTTAATTGTCCTACAGTAAATCGTCTTTGTTTATTGAAGTGCGTTACTGCTTTTTTGATCATTGTTTTTTCATTGAGTATTGGCTTCCTGTTTTTCAATAGTGATTCAGGTGCCCTGAATATGCGCTTTCCTATTTGATATCTAATTACTCCTGTAGCAACGTCTCCAGCAATTCCCATTAAATTATTTTAGTCAGCTAAGTCTTTAATTAGTTTCTTTTAATTTTTGTGTAATGAATAAATAATATTATTCCAAGAACTACAGTTATTGCTATAGTTGCAGTTAAACTTACTTCTTGTTGAAAGTAGAGTGTTAGGAAAATAATGAATACTAGTACGCTTAAGCCAAAATGTTGGCTAAATTCGTAGTATTTTTCTTTTTTTTCTAGTCTTTTAGGAATCTTATATGAATTCAACTTCATCTACGTCGTCATGCTTGTGTGAACCCATTTTTTTACTGTTGGTTCTTCCAAGTGGCTCTTGCGAACTTGAACCCCCTAATGAGTATTGTCCCTTAATTCCAGTGAAAATGGCTATTGCTTCAATTTTTCCTTCCATTCCTGGATCAATTCTTGCTCCCCAGATTACTGTTGCTTGCGGGTCGACTCTTTCGGTTAAGGCTTCTCCAATTTGATTGCATTCTCCTAAAGTCATGTCTGGGCCTCCAGTAATATGTAATAATACTCCTGTTGCTCCAGTATAGTCGACATCAAGTAGTGTATTGTTTAAAGTGTTTTGTACTACTTCATTGGCTTTGTCAACTCCTTTGGCTTCTCCGACTGCAATCATTGAAATTCCTCCGTTAGTCATTACTGCTCTAACGTCAGCAAAATCTAAGTTGATTAATGAAGGTGTAGTAATTGTTTCGGTAATTCCTCTTACTGCTCTAGCAATAATTTCGTCTGCAACGTTGAATGCCTGATCAATTGGTAGGTTTGGTACGATTTGTACTAACCTATTGTTATCAATTACGATTATAGTGTCTGATTTAGCTTTCAAGTTTTCTAATCCTTGATCTGCTTTTTCCAATCTTGCTCTTTCTAGTGCAAATGGGAAAGTTACTATTGAAATTACTATTGAACCTTGACCTTTAGCAATGTCTGCGATTACTGGGGCTGAACCAGTTCCAGTTCCTCCTCCCATACCCGCAGTCAAGAACAGCAAATCTGTTCCTCCTAATATCTTGCTTAAAGCTTCTCTTGAACTTTCAGCTGCCTTCATTCCAGTTTCAGGATAACCTCCTGCTCCTAGTCCTCTAGTAATTGAAGCTCCAATTAAAACTTTTTTAACAGTTTCATGAATTGTAGTTAAATGTAATCTATCGGTGTTTATTGCGACTAATTCTGCTCCTTTAATTCCTGCTTTTGCTAGCCTGTTTACTGAATTGCATCCCCCGCCTCCAGTTCCAATTACCATGATTTTTGGAGTGGCAAAATCGTTTATAGATTCTTTTCTAGAAGAATCTTGTACTCTACTGCCTGTTTTCAATGCTTCTTGAATAAAACTTTCCATTATTAACCATCTCTTATTTTTAAAATATTAATTTGAATTTAGAAGGGTTTTGATGCTTTTAACATTATCGGGAAGTGGATTCTATATTTAAACCCTTTTGATTTTTTCCTGTAATTCTTCAAGTTTAGTCTTGACAAGTTGAACTGAAGCTTTTTCTTCAAGTTTTTTGTCTAATTTTAGTATTTTCTTTTCAATATCATTTAGTTTTTCTTCTTCTGATTCAACTTCTTTTTTTAAGAATACTACATCTTCTTTTTCAATTTTTTTAATATCATATAATAGTTTAAAGAAAATTAATGCGAACAATAGAGCTATTACAGTAAATACTATCGTAAAAGTTTCAATCATTTCGTTTTTCTAACCATTTTTTGTTTTAAAGCATCCCTAATTTTGTTGCAAATCATATCAAAATTACTCGTGCTTATCAATTCTTTTTCTTGAAATTCAAGTTCTTTTAGTTTCAATTCAACTTTAATTCGTTTTGTTTTCATTGATTGCAATATCATGTAATTCCAATTTAATTTTTTAAAACTTTCTCTAGACCAACTGTTAAATAAAACCACGATTCCTCCAGTCATTATAAGAAATAACGTAGAAAGTATTGCTTGTAATTCAAAATTCACTTAAAACCCTCAGCATGTTTGTTAAACGGAATTCCCCTAAAGTCAGACGCTGGATCCACTTCTATTAGTCCTTTAGAAGTTTTTATTATTAAATACTGGTGAATATACCAATTCAATGAAACGTATTTTACTTGAATGTTTTCATCTTTAAAGAAACCCGATTTTACTAGCATTATTCTTAGTATAAAGTTTTGTTGATTATCTGGAGCATAGTCGTGAACAGGCCAAATTTTTTCAAGAGACCAAAACGCTCTATTAAAACCGCTACCCTTTGCTTGTCCATCATATTTTCCGGTTACATAATTATACGTACGCCATAAGTAATCATAATCGTCTTTAGCTTGTTTTTTCATTCCTTCTACTGCTTCAACTAATTCCAAGGGAACTTTATCCGGTAATTTACCTTTAATAAATCCCATGTGAGGCACTATTAGCCTAAACAGGAGAAATACTGTGATAAAATAAAAAACAATTAATCCAATTAAAGCACTTATTCCACTTACGGCTATTGTGATAATGTTCATATTAACTTAAAGTAAATTGTTTTTTTAAAACTAATTTTAACTACTTTAAAGTTCATTTATTATCATATTTGATGAAAAATTTGAGTTATGAGGCCTTCGGGCTAATGATTGAAATAACCACTACTGACTATTCTTTTTTCATTTGTTTTAATTGTTCTTCAATTAATTGACGATAAGGAGTATAGTAATTGACTTCTAAAGGACCATCCCACCATTCTATCATTACTGTGTCAGTTAATGCTTTAAATAAATGAGGAACATTTGCTGGAATTATAATCAGTTCATTAGGACCTTTAATAGAAACAACATCCTTTTCATCAATTCTCATGGTAAGTTCAAATTTTCCTTTAAGGATTAAGTCATATTGAATTACTGGATGAAAATCTCCAC
>CABMDW010000008.1 GCA_902385045.1 uncultured archaeon
ATAGCACAAATTACAATTAGCAAATCTGTTAATTCAAGTAAAGCTATATCTGGTGGGTCTGTTGTAAGTCATTTAACTCTGAGTGATTTAAATTCAGGACAATTCTTAGATGGAGGTCATGGACTTCTGAGACCAATTAGGACAGGTGCTACAGACCCAACTGTCAATTCAGATACTACAAATGGATATAGAGCTTTAACTACATATGTAAATACAACTATCAATCAAGCTTTCATATCTGTGAATGACACAGCTACATCAGCTCTTTGGATATCTCCCATGTTAAAAACACAAGACCAAACGATTGCTGGAAACAAAACATTTACATCAGCTTCTACCTTTAACATTCCACTTCAAGTTCAAGCTACGTCAAATCAAATGTTTCTAGGAAATGATGCTAATATATTAACTATAACATCATCTCAAGTTGGAAATCATACACAATCTATACATATAATTGGGACTAATGGAAACTTTGTTATGAACAATACAAACAACATTAGTTTGATAGATGGATTAACTGTTAATCAAACTACAAGCACACCATCCATGAAAGTTATTGAAGCTCCTGGAAATAACACGTATTTCACTGCTACTGTTCCATCAAGTCATACATATCGCCATTTGGCATGTAATGGAAATGGGTTGTATGTTATAGCTGGTCATACCGCTGGTATAGATTATAGTATAGATAATGGAGTTTCATATGTAGCATCAAATTTAACTTCTGGAGATGTTGTTTGTGTTAGCATCTCTGAAGTCGGAACGGCTATAGCTTGCGTATCTGGAGGATTAATATATAAATCTACAACTAACGGAGCGACATGGACTAGCGCATTTTTGACTGGAAGCGGAGGTATCAATGAAAATCCCCAAACATGGCTTCAAGTTAAAATTTCTAGGACAGGTCAATATGCCGTCGCCTTACATGCTTCTGAAGTATGGCGCTCGGCTGATGGTCTAACTACATTTACAATAATAACACCAGCGCCAGCATTAGCTTGGTTTTCATGTAGTTTAAATTCATCTGGTAGATTTATAGCTCTATATTCAACTACTGTAGCATATAGAAGTAATGATTATGGAGCTACTTTTTCAACTACAACCATATCATCTATATCTGGGCGAGTTGATAGTTGTATTTCTGATGATGGAAGCTATTATTTCTATGCTAGTGAAAGTGGAACAGTTGGATTATTTAGAGCTACATCATTTACAAGTTCATATAGCGCTAACATGAGTATTATGAATGGATTTAAATTAGCATGTAGTTGGGATGGAAAATATGTTTTAATGAATCAAATTAGTATCACTGCTAGATTTCTATATTCAAGCACAGATTATGGATATGCTCCAGTATCAACTGGCATATCAAATAATTCTAGTGATAACTATATTGTAGCATGTTCAAGAGATTATCAATATCTATACTTCGGACAAACAACTAGCTTATACTACATGAATAACAGAAGAACTATTCTTCAAGAGAGTTCGGCTAGATTATCTGATAACATTGGAAATATAACTGTTATACAGAATTTGTCAAATCCAACTGGAGTTTTAATGTATTACCAAGTTCAACAACAACCAGCAAACATTTCAAATCAATATATACAATGTGGAGCATGTTCATATGATGGACAAGTTGTTGTATTTGGGTTGGGAAAAGTGGCATCAACTTATCCAACATCATATTTATATATTAGTAGAGATGGTATGAAAACTGATTTTAGAATTGACCCGACTGGTGGTTCAGCAAATACTATAAACTATTATGATGTAGCAATGTCAAGCGATGGAACTAAAATTTATGCTACTGGTTGGAAATATAGTGGTTCAAGTATCACAGGAAGTAATTTATATTATTCATATGATACAGGAGCTACGTGGGGTGTTGATGTACGAACTACTGTCGCAACTGAATATTATGGTCAAATTGCTACATCTTCAGATGGAACTATCATTTATACAGCTAATGCTAAGTTAGGAAAACTTTATAAAAGTGTCAATGGAGGTTCGGGCGTTCCTGTCTTTGTTGAAATAAAGACAGGCCTCCCAACTGGTCTTGGCGATAGTTGTGCTTATGTATCATGTAATGGAGCTGGAGATTTAGTTATAGTTGGTAGATATGGATATTCTAGAGATGGAGGTACTACATGGGTATCAAACACTTCTATTAGGACGATGTATTTAAGTAAATCTGGAAAGTATTTTTATGCTAGTTATACTCAAGCTCCAATTGCTTATTCTAATAACTTTTTAACTAGTTTTCAAACACAAACAATGACAGCCAGAACATATTATACCGCGGCAAAAAGAAGTTTGAGTTGTAGTGATGATGGAAGAGTTATGGCATACAGTCAAGATAGGGCTACTGGATATCCTACGAGAACAATTATAAACTTTAATTATGGGCGTGGTGCGTGGTATAATTTTTCGTCTAGTCAATATGCGTGTTGTGTTTCAGGTGATGGAAAATCTATATATCTATACCAAGGAAGTAATGAATCATCTTCTTCGTTTTATAAGTTATATACTGGATTTGATAAGACATTAACTGAATTGAAGTATAATGGAAAGATTTACGTTAAAAATACAGTTAATTTATACGACCCAATGATTTTAACTACAGATTTAAAGGTATCCCAATATTTAGGAACTTTAACCAGAGACTTATATATTGGAGCTTACAAGTTAAATCCATATATAGACAAGGCTATAACTAGTGTTGGAACAAATTTAACTCAAGTTAAAAGCGCTACAGGTGGTTGGTCTTTTAACGCAATTAGTGCTAATGGTAAGTATGGAATGGCTATGATATCAGGCTCTGCTAATGATGATATATGGATATCTAGAGATTTCTGTAGAAATTGGACACATACATATCCAAATGGTGGTAGTGGTATTGAATATATTGGTTTAGCAATGTCAGCAGATGGCTCAGTTATGGTAGCTAAAAGGCGGAGTGTTGCCGAATTATGGTTATCTTATGATTATGGTTATACATGGATTATGAAACCTGTAAGACAATATGATGGTAAAGTATCAGTTTCCGCAAATGGTA
>CABMDW010000009.1 GCA_902385045.1 uncultured archaeon
AATTTATGACAACGCTTGTGCTTTTGAAATAACAACTGATCACGCCACTCCCGATTCGCTTTGATTCATTAGAATATCAGAATTAGCTGACAAGTACATTGAAAATATAAGACAAATAGTTCAAGTAGGAGACATTGTAAAAGCACAAGTATTAAACGTAGCACACACTGGAATAACGTTAACAATGAAAGGCAAAGACCTAGGAGTCATCATGAAAAGAAATGACGTTTTGAAATTAAGAGAAGAATAAAAAAAGGTTGATGAAATGAATAAAGTAAAATTCGAAGAACTGAAAAGTAAAGAAAGTTACAAACTTAAATTCGAAGGAGAAGACCAAGGATTATTACAACCAATAGTAGAAAAAATAGTTGAAAGCGGAACTGGTTTTGCTTCAAGCGTTTTAGATCATCCATTACAAGGAAACGTAATTTTAACCGTAAAAGATTCTAAAGCCAAAGAAAAAGTCAAAAAAGCATGTAAAGAAGTAATTGAAGAAATACAATCAATTGAAAAGAGCATGTGAAAATGAAAAACGAAAAAAAACAAGAAGAGCCTAAGCCAAAGAAGAAACATTCTGACTTACTAATTACAATTGCAGCATTCATAACAATAATTTTATCAATTCTCCTTGTAATGAAAGGAAACTACATTGTAATAGCACTAGTAGGATTACTAGTCCTTTCAACAATCATATATTATTATCCATTACAAGTTGAATTTCTTTCAAAAATAAAAGTCAAAGGAAAAAAAGTCTGGGGACTTTATTTTCTAGGAATTATAGCCATAATTTTATACTTACTAACTGGAAGCAATACCATAATGGGAATAATTGCATTCCTAATAATACTCTTAATTGCAATAAACGAATTCTTGCCTGAAGAAAAAGGAAGCCAAGGAATGAAAAAAGCCGCAGCTGAAATCGTTTACAGCGTATTCTTTGCCGTAACTGCATGGACATTATTAACACTAATCTTAAACACTCAAACACCAATAAATGTGGTAACTAGTTGTTCAATGCTTCCAACATTAAGCAGAGGAGACTTACTATTATTACAAGGAACACAAGTAAACACTCAAGAAATAGACATCAACACTACCTACAATGAATTTTTAAGTAAAATGATTCCAATTCCAGAACCGTGCTATATCAAAAATGATGCGGGAGCAGTCAGAGAAGATCGTTGCATTAATTCATTCATTTATGAAAACAAAAAATACAATTTCACTAAAACAGGAGACATTATAGTGTACAATCCAACAGTAAAAATAGCACAGTTACAATCAGCACTCCAAGGAATAGACTTGATAGTACACAGGGCAGTTTTGAAAGTAAAAGCAACTGATGGAACATTCATCCTAACAAAAGGAGACAACAATCCAACTCCAGATCAAATAGGAGTAGTAACTGGATCTCAGGCAAACCAAATTAAAGATCAACACATACAAATCTTCTGTTTTGATGACAGTAGAGCTGGAAGAATTTGTACAGTATCACCATGGATTGAACAAATCGAAGAAAACAAAATATTAGGAAAAAGCATTTTAGACATTCCATATATCGGATATGTTAAATTATTATTATTTGCTGAAACTCAAGAACCAGCCAACTGCAAAGAAACAATCGTACCACAATAATTTTAAAATAAAGTGGGGTTAGAGGGATTCGAACCCCCATTTATAGGTATCTCTTCTGGTTTTTTACTCTTCATTAATTCAGAGCTCCAATAAATTCAAATCATTGCCTTTCGAAAAAGACTCACAATACCTTCTTAACAAACGACCGTACTATGAAAAATAATTTTCAAGTACTCTGGAGCCCATCGTTCTGCCAAGTTATACTATAACCCCGTTTTGGCTCTACAAAATATTTTGATTAAGGTAATTTAATAACTCAATCTCGAAAAGAATTATTGCTTGCTTAACAAGTAGTTTTCAATTGCAACGTATTCCAAACCAGAATCAAGAAAAGTGTGAATTGCATCTTCAGGACTGCATACTATTGGCTCTCCATGCAAGTTGAATGACGTATTTAGAACTCCTGAAATTCCGGTTTTGCTTTCGAATAATGAAATTATCTTATAATATTCTGGATTCAATTCTTTTGTAACGAATTGCGGCCTTGCTGATAAATCATAAGCATGTAATGCTGCTGGAATGTCTATTTTTGCTTGAGGTTTAGTGTTGAAAGCAATAATCATCCAGGGAGCAAAAGAATGTTTTGGATTAATCAAGTACTTATCTGACTTATCTGCCAACATACTTGGAGCAAAAGGCATCCAGAAATCTCTGCTCTTGATTTGTTCGTTAATTATTTTTACAATGTCCAAATTTCGCGGATCTGCAATAATGCTTCTATTTCCTAGAGCTCTTGCACCCCACTCACATCTTCCTTTCATTCTTGCAACTATTTTTCCGTTTGCAAGTAAGTCTGCAATTACTGATTCAATATCTTCATGATATTCAATTTTGTAATTGGAAAGTCTCTTATCATTTGACAAAACGTTCTTCACGTAATCATTTGAATATTCTGGGCCCAAATAAAGTCTTGCCAAAGGTTCTACTGATTGACTTTCATTTAATTTTTTAACTCCATAATAAATGCATCCGAATGGCAGAGATTCATCTCCAGGTGAAGGGCAAATAAACAAATCTTCAACTTCAGGTAATTCGTTTACTAGCATGTTTACTTTGACATTCATGAAAACGCCTCCTGAAACAGCTACGTGATTTAATCCAGTAGTTTTGATTGCTCGTTTAACCCATTCAGTCACAAGTTCTTCTGTCTTTCTTTGGACTGCTGCTGCAACGTAATCAAATCTGTATTTTCTAAGTTTCTCATACAAGTAAGGCAAACATTCATGAATATTCATTTTTGAATCAAACTCAAGGCTATTTTCTTTTAACCAAATTAGTTCATCAAAAACTTTTTTGCATTCGTTTATTCTTTCTCCTTTAGCATAAGGTTCCAAGCCCATTACTTTGAATTCGTGCTCGTTCGGCTTCATTCCTAAGTAAATCGTCACGTACATGTAAAGCAGACCAAGAGAATGATCTTGACTTGTTTTTGAAATGAAATTCAAATTCTTACCATCAAAAACTGAAACTGTTCCGCAATAACCGTCTCCTTCTCCATCTAAAGTTAAGACTAAAGTGTTTGGCTTAATATTGAAAGCACAGGACAAAGCGTGAGCAGTATGATGATCTAAGAATTCAATTTTTTCAATAGGAAAACCTAATTTGTCTGCATGCATTTGTTTTATTTCAGAAGATTTATTTTTCCACTTGAAATCAGAATAAACATTGATGACACTTTTCGGAACAGCACTAGATAATGAAGCCATGAAACCGCGTTCAGAAGAAACAGGACTTTCAAGTCCGTTGGCAGTAATGTTTAACATTTGAGAACGAGGATTAGTTCCAGCGATTACTACTAAGTCAACATCATTCTTAGTGATTTTAGCATAATCCAAGCAATAATCAATGCTCTTGTAAGGCATTCCCAAATAATTTTTAATTCTAGAAAACTTTTCTTCGCTGACCATTGCAACGATCTTGCCATCTTTGAAAAGTGCTGCTGTAGAATTGTGACCAGGATTAATTCCTAAGACTATCATGTTAATTCACGCTCAAACGAACAAATAATAACAGATATAATGAATTTAGAATGATTTTAAGGTTACTCTAAAATACTTTACAAACTTTTAAAACTGAAACAGGTCTAATTAAATCAAAATGAATTATTTGATTATTCCAGCATATAATGAAGAAAAAAGAATTATTAAAAATCTTAACACTTATTCTAAAACTTTTTCAAATTGGAAAATAATTGTAGTAGTCAACGGAAGTACAGATAACACTTACAAATTAGTCAAAAAATTTAGTGAAACTCACTATAACATTAAGCCAATTGAAGCAAAAGAAAAAATAAGGAAAGGAGGAGCAGTCAAACTAGGTTTTAATATTGCACTAAAAACAGCTAAAAATAATGATTTAATAGGTTTTGTTGACGCAGATTCAAGTACGAGTCCTCAGGAATTTAGTAAATTAATTGAAATGATTCAAAAAGAAAAAATTGACGGAATAATTGCTTCACGTTATTCACATGGAGGCAAAATGAATCCAAAGCAAAGTAAAACTAGAAGAATTGCTTCGCGTATCATGAATCTCATAGTACGAATTTTATTTAATTTAAAATATACTGACACTCAGTGCGGTGCAAAATTATTTAGGGCAAGAGCTTTGAAGCAAATAATTTCTAAAATGAAAGAAAAAGGTTGGATGTTTGACGTTGAATTACTGTACTTACTCAAAAAAACTAATAACAAAATTGAAAGTGTTGGAATTAACTGGAAAAACGATACAAGAAGTCACTTAAATGTTTCAAATGCACCTAAAATGCTTTACGATATAATAAAAATTAGACTCAAACTATAAAGATAAGCAATCAGTCTTTCTCACTAGAACATCTATTTCAAGTCTACCTCCCTGACCGCAAGTACTTGAATCCGCTATTCCGTAAAGCATAGAATCATAAATTCCTGGCTCTAAAGTTAAAATCATTCCTTCTTCAAGAATCCAATCAGAGTTTCTAGAAATTATTAGACCATCATGTACTTTCAAACCCAAAGAATGTCCTAGAGAATGAATAAACTTTCCCTTGAATTCAGTAGAATTAATATAATTGTCAACGCTTGCAAACAAATCACTTGCTTTTACTCCTGCCTTGCATTCCTTCATTGCAAGTGAAAAAGAATTTTCTAGAACTGCTTTTAGTTTTTGTAATCTATCAGAAGATTTTTCAGGAAAAACAGTGAAAGACAAATCACTACAATAACCTTCAAATCGCACTCCCAAATCAAACAATTTAACTTCTCCTTCTTCATGAACTTTATTTGAATTTATGTGATGAGGAATTGCAGAATTTCTTCCGAAAGCAAAAATAGGTTTGAAGCTCTGTTCCAAGTTAGATTCTAATAATAATTTTTTGAATTGAAATTCCAAGCCAGATTCTGATTCGTTTAATTCTTTTAAAAACTGGTAAATGTTTCTAGTTTCTTCACAGGCTCTCTTGATTTTTGCAACTTCAGATTCATCCTTAACGCTTCTTAATTTGTTTAAGTCATAAGAAAAATCTTTAACCTTATCCAAGCTCCCTAACTTATCAACAATTCTTTTGAATTGAATTGCATTCAGATATTCAAAACACAAGTTAAGAAGCTTAATGTTAGCGAGACCTTCAAGTAATCCTCCAAAACCAGTTGAAATTACAGTATATTCATTACATGAAGAAAAACCATCAAGGACGCTGGAAAAAATAGTAGTACAATCATGTTCCAATAGAACCCAACAATCTTCAGAAAACCATTGGCCAGTAAAATAATAAGCGTTAACATCAGCTCCGTTTAACAATAGAGGAACGCCATTAGAAAGTTCAAAATACTTTTTAATCCTAGAATCAAACACGTACGATATTACACTAAGCTAATAAAAAAAGCAGTAGCATTACTAATAAATAATGATTGCAGGAGGAGATGAAGCTGGAAGAGGATGCGTTATAGGTCCAATGGTAATTTGCGTTTACGGCTGCAAAGAAGAAAATGAAAAAGAATTAAAAAAACTAGGAGTTAAAGATTCAAAAGAACTAAGCCAAATTCAAAGACTAAGAATAAGAAAAATAATAGAAGAAAAGGGAATTTATGAAATAAGAATAGTTAGGGTCAAAGAAATAAACGAAATGATGAACACTTTCACTTTAAATGAAATTGAAGAGAAAGCATTCAAAGAAGCAAGCGACAAGTTATACAAGAAAATTAAATTTGATAAACTAATATATGATTCTCCTGACGTAAAACCAGAAAGATTCGCGGCCAAGCTTAAAATGCCAGGAGTAGAAGTAATTGCATTACATAAAGCAGATGCGTTACACCCAGTAGTTTCTGCAGCATCCGTAATAGCAAAACTAACTAGAGAAGAAGAAGTTCAAAAAATCAAAGATGAAACGGGAATCGACTTTGGATCAGGATACTCAAGCGATCCGATTACGATTAAAACGTTACAAGAACAAAAAAATAACAAGCAATTTTTAGAATTTGCTAGAATCCACTGGAGTACTTTCGCAAAACATACAGGAATCAATGTTAAAGAACGAAAAGTTAAAGCACACAAAAAAAGTGAAGGACTAGGAAAATGGATTTAATCTAAAACATTAATGCTCTTTGTTCTATCAAATCTAATTCTAAAGCTTCTTTAGAACCGTTCCAGTGAAAAAAGTTTTTTTGCTTTTCCCATAAGTCTTTCAAAACGGTCTTTTCTGGAATAACAATAGTTTTAGGCGCCTTGAAAGGCCTCTCTGATAAAAACAAGCAAGGCATTTTTTCAATGGGTTTAGTGAGTTCTAAAGCTTGAAAAATCTGTTTTGTACCAGCAATTCTAATCAACCACTCCAAATTAACGTCTCTAGCAGTGTTTTTACCCTGTTCAAAAGATTTAAATGCAGTTTCGTGACTATAATTTAGTACTAAGTCCAGCTTAAACTCAGGTTTCAAAAATAAGGCATTCTTTTCAAGAGAATTGCTGTAAATAATAAAACCAGAGTAAAAGGACATTAAGAATAATAATAGAGTCAAGAGTAAAAAAGACTTTTGACGAAGTAAAAGAGGTTAAATAAAATGGTTCAATATCACAAGACAAGTAAAACTAAGGCTTCCGGTTCAGGAGGAAAAAGAAAAACTTCAAAAGACAAATCATTAGTTAATTACGGAGGATTCTTTTCAAGAAGCAGACTTGAAAAAACTAAAGATGCTTCATACAAAACTAGAAGAACCAAAGGAGGTTCAACTAAAATTGCAGTTTCAAGAGCAGTTTACGCTAACATTGTAGTTGATGGCAAAACTAAGAAAGTAAAAATCATTAATGTTAAAAACAACCCTGCAAACCGAGATTACGCAAGAGAAAATATTATGACCAAAGGAGCATTAATTGAAACTGAAGCCGGAATGGCAAAAGTTACAAGCAGACCAGGTCAACACGGTTTAATAAACGCAATCTTAGTTAAGAAATGAAATTAAAAGTAATTTCTAAGTACAAGCAAGAATTTTTAATCCTACAAGGAAAAGAAGAAAAAGCCCTCGACAACCAACCAGTGTACAATAAGAAGGGCAAAGTAGCTCAAATCATTGACACGATAGGAAGTACGACAAACCCGTACTACGTTGCAAAAATAATTGATAAAGAATCTTGCGACAAAGCAAAAGAAGTTGAATGCTAAGTTTAAAAACAGTAAAATTATTAAATAACTCTGCACGAAAAAAGAGTTTCCAATAAAAGAGGTAAAAGCTTATGAATTGTCCTGAATGTAAAAGTCCTAATATTAAGAAAGATATGGAAAAAGTAGAATTAATCTGTCAAAACTGCGGGTTAATCCTAGAAGAAGGACTAATACAAGAAGGACCAGAATGGAGAGCATTCGACGCAGAACAGAGAGCAAGCAGAGCAAGAACTGGAGCTCCTCTGAAATACATGAGTCCAAATAAAGGACTAGTAACTGAAATTGATCAATACAACAGAGACATTAGAGGAAGAAAAATACCTCCAAGTCAACAAGCACAATTATACAGAATGAGAAAATGGCACAAGAGGGCTTCGATTTCTAATTCAACTGAAAGAAACCTTGCAATCGCACTCACTGAATTAAACAGAGTATCATCACACTTGGGATTAAGTGAAAATATTAGAGAATCATCAGCACTACTCTACAGAAAATGCGTTGAAAAAGGATTAATCAGAGGAAGACAAATAGAATCAGTAGTATCAGCAGTCGTTTACGCAATCTGCAGACAATATGGAATTCCAAGAACCTTAGACGAAATTTCAGTAGCATCCGAAATTCCAAAGAAAGAAATTGGAAGAACCTACAGATTAATCACTCAAGAACTAGAAATGAAAGTACCATTAACAAACCCAAGATTCTACATTTCAAGATTCATTAGCGCACTAAAACTCTCAGGAGAAACACAAGAAAAAGCAACTGAAATTCTTGCAGCAGCACTAGCCAAAGGACTCATCTCAGGAAGAGGACCAATGGGAGTCGCAGCAGCAGCAGTATACATTGCTTCAGTAATGACTGGAGAAAGAAGAACACAGAAAGATGTTGCAGACGTCGCTAACGTAACTGAAGTTACAATCCGAAACAGGTACAGGGAATTAAAGAAATCACTAGACCTAAAAATCGCGATTTAGAAAGATTAGTCAACGTAATAATATTCGTTCTTTTGTTTTTGTTCGGAATCCATTTGCGAACCAATTTTATTTACTCTAGGCCTACCCGTATCCTTGTCACGCCTAAAAGTAATTCCAATATTCTTCAAGAATTCGTTCATCCCGTCTTTCATTGAAAGAGGAGTAGAAGCTAAACCGTTCTTTGCAGGAGTTCCTTGGAATACTACTAATCTGTCACAGCACATGTCAATGAATAGAAAATCATGATCTATTACGAATGAAGGAACGCCAGTGCTCTTGCTAATTCTTTTTATGAGGTTAGCAGTTTCCAGTCTTTGTTCTACATCAAGAAAACTTGATGGCTCGTCAAAAATTCTTGCCTTGCATTCTTGTAATAATGTTTTAGCAATCCAAACTCTTTGCAATTCTCCGCCACTTAATTCTGCCATATTTTTTTCCAATAATCTAGCTAATTCTAATTTTTCAGTAACTTCCATAGTTAAATTAATTTTATTATTTAGAAAGAAGTCTTGAACAGTAGAGTCAGTTCTTTCTAAGACCTGCGGCTTTAATGCAAAGTCATTATTTTCGGATAATTTTTTAGCAAAAGTAGTTTTTCCGATTCCGTTTTCTCCGAGAATTCCAATTACTTCTCCAAAGTAAAGAAAACCTGCTTCTGCTTTCAAGTTAAAATCTTCATGATTTACTTCAAAACCTGAATAACTTATTTTATCTCTCCCAGTAAAAACTCCGGGATTAGTAATGTTAATTTTTATTTCATAAGGCCTGAATCTAATATTTTCTTCCTTCAAATAACCTTGAAAATATTGGTTTATTCCATTCCTAACTTGTTTTATCTTAGATAATACTCCAAAAGCACCCGGTTCTCCCCATAGTAGAACAATTTGCTCTGCCAAGTAGTCTAGAATCGTCAAGTCATGCTCTACAACTACAATAGAATTGTCATGGGCGTTCAATTTTGTTATGGCATTCAACCTCTGCTTTAAGTCAAGAAAACTTGTAAACTCATCTACAAATAATAAATCGTGTTCTCTACCTAGAGCATAAGCCAAAGCCACTCTTTGCAATTCTCCGCCACTTAAAACTTTTAATTTCCTATCTAAAACTTCAGTCAAATCAAAATCATTAACTAATGAATCACTAAAACCAGGAATTGTACTAAACAATTCTCTTACACTATAAGTTAATTTTGATATTGCTTCTAAATCTTGAGGTTTAACTGAAACTTTCAAGCGCTTTTCTCTTACCTTTCGTAAGAAATCTAATACTTCAGTTCCAGAGTGCTGTGATTCAAAATCTTCCCAAGATGCATTACCATCTAAATTAGGAGTTAATTTTCCTTGCAACAAACCTAGTAAAGTTGACTTTCCAATTCCATTTCTTCCAATAATTCCAGTAATAGCTTTTTCTTTGGGAACAGTAAAATCATATAATCTAAAAGAATTTACTCCATACCTGAAGAAAGGATCTCCTGGTTCTTTTGGAAGCTTAATTACTTTAATCGCTTGAGTAGGACACTTTTTAACGCACAAACCACAACCAGTGCACAAATCTTCGTTAATTCCAGCATAACCATTATCCTTAATGAAAATTGCTTCACTACCCATTCTTACTTCAGGACAAATTGGAACGCAAACCAAACCGCACTTTAAAGTAGGTCCAACGCAAGTGTTAACATCAATTACTGCAATCCTGACTCCCTTTTCTGGCATTGTCAATTATTAGGAATTGAAAAGAATAAAAGGTTTCTAAACAATAATAATCTTCAATGAAAATACTTGGAATAGAGTCTACTGCACATACTTTCAGTTGTAGCATTTGTGAATACTCTAATGGAAAATACGCTATTCTTTCCAATGAATTCAAGAAATATCCCTCAAGCAAAGAAGGCTATATTCCAAGGAAGCTAGTTGAGTTTCACGAACAAAATTATGAGGAAATTTTGTTAACTTCCTTAAAAAAAAGCAACACTAAATTCAACGAATTAAAGGCAATAACTTATGCTCGTGGTCCAGGAATGGGGCATACGCTTCATTTCGGATACAGGGTTGCTAAAAGTATTTCAGATAAATTAAATATTCCATTAATAGGGGTAGCTCATTCTCTTGCTCACGTTGAAATTTCAAATTATTTAGGCAAACTAAAAGATCCACTAGTAGTTTACGTTTCAGGAGGAAACACTCAACTGATGATCAAAGAAAAAAACAATTATAGGATTCTAGGAGAAACTCTAGACATTGGAATTGGAAACTTACTTCATACTGCAGGAAGAATAATTGAAACAAACCCGACTGATGCAATTGGTTTGATGACTTTCAGTCAGGAACACGTTACAAAATCAAAAGGAACTCCAGAAATCTTAGAACTTCCGTTTACAATTAAAGGAATGAACTTTAATTTTACTGGACTTCAATCTGCTTTAGAAAAAAAAGTTTCTGAAGGAAAACATTCTAAAAATCTATTAGCTTATTCACTTCAGGAAACTGCATTAAGCATTTTATGTGAAGGGATTGAACGAGCAATAACGCTAACTGGCAAAAAAGAATTTACTATCTGTGGAGGAAATGCTAGAAACAAAAAATTAATTGAAATGTGCGAAGAAATAGCCAAAATTCATGACGTCAAATTTTATGCTTGTCCTTTTGAATATTGTGGAGATCAAGCAGGCATGATTGCATTTCTAGGAGCAAAATATTATAATTCTAAATTCACTCCAGAATCAAACGAACCTAATCAGGATGTTCGCCTTGAAAACGAGGTTATTCCAAAATGAAATTAATTAACAAAGGAGCAGAAGCATTCATTTATCAAAGCGAATTTCATGGAATCAAAAGTGTTGTTAAAAAGCGAATTCCAAAAACATATAGAAACGCAACACTAGACGAACGAATTACTACAACAAGAATTAAAGAAGAAGCAAGAATGCTGAGAAGAGCCAGAGAAAACGCTAAAATAAGCACTCCAAGAGTATTTGACGTTAGGCTAAATGAAAGAGAACTGGAAATTGAATTCATAAAAGGAAAAAACTTGTCCAAAACAACTGGCTTTCATGATAAAGCAGGAGAAATTCTTGGAAAACTGCATGCAAATCACATTATTCACGGGGACTACACTAGAAATAACATTCTAGAAAACGAAGGAAAGTTAATAGTTATTGACTTCGGATTAAGTTATGAATCAGAAAAACATGAAGACAAAGCTACAGATTTAATAGTATACAAAATGAATTGCAACGATAAAGAATTTCAAACATTCATTAAAAATTATGAAAAAACAAATCCAGACAAACAAACTCTAAGAACAGTAGAAAAAATCATGCTAATGGGAAGATACAAATCAGGCAGACAATAAATTAAATTTAAATAATAAAAATAATTAGAAATAAATTAAAAAAATAAAACATTGAGAATTCTAGAAAATCTAAAATTCTCTTTTAAAAAGTAATAAGAGCCGTTGTAAAAACTTACAATTCACCGACTCTTCTCTTCATCTTTCTCTTCATGCGTTTTCGTCTTTTCTTAATCCACTTCCAACGCATGTGGCCTTTCTTTTTCCATTTTCTTGGTCTTGCTCCCAAACAACATAACCTCTAAGCTTAAAATTAACTCTTCAGAATAAAATTAGGTTCATAGAACTTAATAAAACCGATTGTTTTCGACTTTTTTCAAGATGGGGACAACATTATTATAGTGTCTCCTCTGAGTAGGATCGTACCTAATTTTCTCTTTACTTCTCCATTTTCCATTTCTTCTGCATTATCTAATACTACATTCATATGAACGTCAAAACTTTGTAAAACTCCTCTGAATTCAGAGTTTCCTTTTAGTTTGACTAGAATGCTATTGTTTAGTGCATTATTTAATACGTCAAATGGTCTTTTTTCAGTCATTAGTTCAAAACCTCTTTTTAAAAAATAAAACATTAAGTTTTTGCTTGCATATCAGTAGTTTTTGGTTTACCAGATAATAGTTGTCTAAAAGCATTAAATAATCTTCCGATTAAACTTTCTTTTGAAGCTTCCATTTCACTTACAGTAAACTTTTCTCCAATTAAATCTTCGGTCAAATGCTTCAATCTTTTTAAATAACTAGAACCCGGATAAGACTGCAACAAAGTTGTTTGATTTAAAGTACATTTTCTTACTTCTAAACTTTCCGGCAAACTAGCTAATACTTTTAACTCAAATAATTTTTCTACTTCATTAGCGCTTACTTCAAGTGAATCTCCTTGAACTCTATTTAAAACTACTCCTCTGATCTTCATTCCTAATCGTTCCAACATTATTTTACTTTTAAGAGTATCAGCAATTGAACTAGGTTCAGGAGTAGATAACAATATTGCTTCATCGCAACTCTTGTGAGCATATTCGATTATGTCTCCAACTCCCGGAGCACTATCTAGAATTACAAAGTCGAATGACTTGTTTAATTCAGCAATAATTTTAGGCAAATTTTCCATGAAATTACTTGGAATTTTATCCAAACTTAAGGCTGTCAAAATAAAATTGACTCCACCAACTCCTTGAAAGATTGCATCTTGAACATTATTTTCTCCCATTAATACGTTGTTTAAAGTAATTGGACTCTTTTCTTGCCCAAGCATAATTCCAACGTTAGCCATTCCAATATCAGCATCAACTAAAACTGTCTTCTTTCCGGCTTTAGCTAAAAGTACGGCCAAGTTTATTGAAAATGTAGTCTTCCCAACTCCCCCTTTACCTGAAGTTACTATTATACTAACCAAACATAATCACTATCTTTTATCTATTATATCAGTAATCTTTAATTTCTTTAAAACGTCTTCCTTTGAAACTGTTTTAGCAACTCTAGCTTCCTGTTCCAAACTATAGTCAAACATTCCCTTAGCATCATCCCTTAACTTATCATGAGAATATTTTATCTCACTTTCAGGATTTAATCTTAGAATTAAAGAACACAATTCTTTAGGCAATTGAATAATGTCGTAGACTCCAGACTCGCTTCTACATAGGTTGGCGAAACGTTTTATTGCTGCAATCCCGAAGAATTCTTTTTCAAAAGTCAAGTATTCATAACTAGCACTTACTACTCTTCCGTCAACAAAAATAACTATGCCTTCTTCAAAATTATCCTTCCCTCTAACCATTGCGGCAAGGTAACCGTTGAACCTCTTTAACTCAAGTTCATAAAATAGTTTGGGCATATCAGTCTTTTCTAAAGGCAAAGCTTCACGTAAGACTTTACCACGGGGAAGTTGCATGAAAGTATTAATCAATGACAATTTAAATATTTAATAAGTGAGAAAATGAAACTGACAATGATAACAGGTAATGAAAACAAATTCAAAGAAGCTCAAAGATTAATACCAAAACTTGAAAGAAAAGCAGTCAATTTGACTGAAATACAAGAAAACGATTACATTAAAATCGCATCACATAAACTAGACGAAGCTGCAAAACACGTAAAATCAAACATTATAGTTGATGACGCGTCAATAGAACTTGAATGTTTGAATGGGTTTCCTGGACCTTACGCAAAAGATTTCTTTAAAAAACTGGGTCTCAAAATACCAAAAATAACTGAAAAATTAGGCAACAGTAAAGCAAAAATGCGCTGCACCATAGGACTAAATCATAATGGAGAAAAATACTTTTTTCAAGGAGAAGTTGAAGGCACGATCATGGAACCCAAAAAAGAAACTGGTTTTGACTACGACGTAATTTTCTGTCCAAAAGGTTATGAAAGACCTTTTGCAGAACTACCTTTCGAAGTCAAAATTAAAGAATCTCACAGAACTAAAGCATTGCAGAAGTTAGTGAAATTCTTAAAAGAAAAAAACGAATTATAGTTCAGCTAAAACTGTATTACTATGACCATCAGGATTTACTTTTGAATAGATTTTAGTAATCATTCCTTTTCCATCAATTACAAAAGTAGTTCTTTCAATTCCATAATAAGATTTACCGTACATGCTTTTTTCTTTCCACACGCCATAATCTTGAACAGTCTTCTTTTCAGGATCACTCAATAAAAGTGTCTTCAAAGAATATTTCTTAATAAACTTTTCATGAGATTCTAAGTCATCAACGCTTACTCCAACAACTACTGAATCTTTCTTTTCAAAATCTTCAATTGATTCAGTAAAGGCACATGCTTCCTTAGTGCAACCCGGAGTGTCATCCTTAGGATAAAAATACAAGACTAATTTCTTGCCTTGAAAATCTTTTAAAGAATAAGCTTTTCCATCATTAGCCTTCAGACTAAAATCAGGGGCTTTCATTCCAACTTCTAACATTTACATCTCCTCATGATTTTTCTAGTGACTCTACAGTTTTGACAAAAAGTTTTGTGGCAAAACCACTAGCTCCCTTAGAATAATATGGCTTCGGCTTATAGTAATACGCTGTTCCGGCAATATCCAAGTGAGCCCACTTAGTTTTTTCTGAAATAAATTTCTTAAGAAAACTAGCTCCAGAATTTACTCCTGCATTTCCAGGTTCTCCAATATTCTTTCCAGAAGTAAAATCGCTTTTGACTTTTTCATCGTACTCTTCCCATAAAGGCAATTCCCATAATCTTTCTCCAGTTTCATTGCCTGAATCCAAAAGTGTTTTCCTTAATTTTTCATCATTGGTGAAAAATCCTGCGCACACGTCTCCTAAGGCCACTACGCAAGCCCCAGTCAGAGTTGCAGCGTCAATAACGTAATCTGCTTTCAAATCGTTTGAAGCATACCATAAAGCATCAGATAATACTACTCTTCCTTCTGCATCAGTGTTTAAAACTTCAATGAACTTTCCTGAATAAGTTTTAACAATGTCTCCAGGCCTGTAACTTTCTCCAGAAGGCATGTTTTCAGCTAGAGCGCAAACTCCATAAACATGTGCCTTGACTTTTAATTTACTTAAGGCAATAATAGCACCTACTACTGCTGAAGCTCCAGATTTATCGTGCTTCATCTTATCCATGTCATTAGCTGGTTTTATTGAAATTCCTCCAGTGTCAAAAGTAATTCCTTTTCCTACTAAAGCAATTTTTTCTTTTCCACCACCATTATATTCTAAAACTAGCAGTCTTGGTTTGTGAGAGCTTCCCATTCCAACTGCCAACAAGGCTCCGAAGCCCTTTTTCTCTAATTCTTTTTCATTCATGAAGCTTACTTTCAAACCGGTTCCTTTAGTTTCAGTTAATGCTTTCTGAACGAAAGCTTCAGGATACAAAATGTTTGAAGGTTCATTAGAAAAATCTCTTGATATGTTCTGACATTCGCATAAGGCAATGCTTTTCCTAAGAGAGTCAGAATAGCTAGGATTGACATCAAAAAATACTTTTGAAACCTTGAAATCTCTTTCTTCTTTATACTTGTCAAAACGATAAGATGCTAAAACCATTCCTTCAGCAAATTGAATTACAGCAGTTTCATTCAAAGATTTTGAAAAAACTAATTTAGCTTCAGATTGTTTATTTGATTCCATTAGAGAATTTAAAAGTCCTCCAGCATTCCTGAAAGAATCAAAATTATTTTGAACTTCAACGAAATAATTGCTTAGATCTTTGAAAGACTTTAATTTTCTCTTTCTTAAATCAGAAATTATTGCATTAGTTTTTGAATCAAAAGGATTTTGATCAGATTTTGAATAAACGAATGCTTTCGTATTACAATCTTGTTTAGAAATTTTTATTTCAATCATATTTCACACCTTTAAATAAATTACAAATCATCCGGACCGCCAGTTGGATCATAATCCACGTCGTTTCCAGAATCATAACCTCCGAAATCGCTATTTCCTTCGTCTGCTCCGCCACTCGTATCTGCAGAAGAATCTAAATCGTCGTCTTGACTATCAGGATCATCATCAGGATCGTTAGCCGGATAAAGCCGTATACAATAACTTAAATCAGTCAAAGATAAAAGGTATTTCGTTACATCAAATAAACTCATCATTATCAATACACCATTCAATTTTTTAGTAAAAAAACAAAAAAGAAACTAATTAGAAGATCAATACTCCATTTTCAAAAGCACTTGAAGTTCTGTTTTTTAACAAAATTGATGATGCCAAGGATGATAACTAAAGCTACTAGAAACAGTTGCTACAAAATTAAATTGCTTAGTCATTCAAACACCCTTATTTTATAATGAACTTGAAACGACTATAAAAGACTTGCGTTCTTCTTTAATACTTGTAAAGATAGTAAAACGCACTTACTTCTTTCACTATAATGATTGATTCCAAATAATTCAAGTAAATCATTATCTTTAATTTTAGAGGCTTGTTCTAAGGTTTTTTCTTCTAGAAGTTCACACAGAAAATCAGCTGAAACATTGGAAATAAGACAACCATTACACTCTTGCCTTGCCGTTATAATCCGATTATCTTTAATCAGCAAAAACAAATTAACTTGATCGCCACAAGATTCGTTAGAACCACTAATTTTTTTTAGGCCACGTTCTCCCGAATACTTGTAAAGAGGCTTCTTGAACCTTTGAATTAACTCGTTACCGTACAAATCCAAATTCAAACACCAAGCTTATTTAATACTTTAGAAAATTCGTTGAAAAACGAATCAATTTCATCATACGAATTATAACAATGTAAACTAATCCTATTCAAAGAATTACTCTTTAATTCCTTGGCAAGAAGTTGAGCACAATGATCTCCGCTTCTAAAACAAAAACCTTTTTCACCCATCAAGAATGACAAGTCATGAGAATGAATTCCTTTAACTTCAAAACTTATTATTGGCAAGCCGCTTTCAACTGATTTTATTGAAACCGCATCAAATTCTTTCAATGAATTTAAGAACTTCTTTTTCAAAGAAATATTATGATTATGAATTCGTTTTTGATTTGACTTCAAGAACTCAAAAGAATAAGGTGAAGCAATTATAGCAGGAATATTCTGAGTTCCTGGTTCAAAACCTATTGGAAAATCCAAAAATTCAGGTCTCAAAGAATTGTTTCCAAAATTAATTGAAGAAACAGTTCCTCCTCCTGCAAATCTTTTTTTTAATTCTTTTTGAAAATCTTCGCGAACAAATAAAATACCAATGTTTCCTCCAAAAATCTTGTGAAAAGAAAAAACTCCTGCAGAAACCTTATAATAATCAGGAATAGCATGAGAAGCATACTGGCATGAATCTAATATCAGTGGAATTTCATCAAGAAAATCCAATTTTTTCAAGTCTAAAACTTCTCCAGTAACATTACTAGCATGAGTTATTGAAACTAAATCATTTTTTTGAGCTTTAGAATTAATTTGAGAATAATCAAGCAAACCGTTACTTCGAATAACATTCAAAACGTGATTATTTTCAATCCACGGAAGCAAATTAGAATTATGCTCTACTGAAGTAGTCAAAATTTTTCTCTTATTCAAACTGAAAGCAAGCAAATTTAATCCAAAAGTAGCTGAAGGCACAAAACAAACTTCATTTGCTTTAACGTTTAATGTTTTAGCTATTTTTTCTCTAGATTTTTCAAATTCTTCGGTTAATTCAGAAGACAAAATACAAGAACTTCTATGAACATTAGAATATACTTTAGAATAATAATCTTGTTTTTCAAGGAAAGAATCTAATTTCTGTGTAGAGCTTGCACTATCAAAATAAACTGCTTTTTTCTTCTGCTTAAAAAACGGAAATCTTTCTCTAAACATAAAACAACACTATACCTTAGTTTCTAAGAAAGTATTAACTTGCTCTTTAAATGGGCTTTCTAACTTATTTGAAATTTTGAAGACGAATGCTTTTGATATTAATTGTTCTGCTTCTTTATCTCCGAAGCCTCTAGAATTCAAGTAAAATTTTTGCTGTTTGTCTACATTGCTTACTGCCGCTGCATGCTTGCTTGAAACATTATTATTATCAATTTCCAGTGAAGGCAGCGCGTTTGCCTTGCTTTTGTTATCCAGCAATAGAATGTTTGAAGCAAAATGTGATAACGTATTCGGAGCTTCTTTGTTAATGTGAATTAATCCTCTTGAAACAGCTTGAGAAGCATTATTACACAAGCCATTGGCTATGATATCGTTTTTAGTGTTCGGCACAAAATGAAACGAATTATTCTTAAAGTCAACATGAGCTTCATTATCAGCTATAAACGCACTATAGTTTACTCCTTGAGAATTTTTTCCAGTAAAATAATGATCAGTAACAGACACGCTCCATTTGCTTGCTTTTTCGTATGAAAAACATTGATTCCTAGAATTTTCCTTTAAGTCAAATCGTTTCATTGAATAATTCTTAGTGTCTGAATGATATTCTTGAATATCAAAATAATTTAAGCTTGAATTTTCTTCTAAAATTATTTCACATACAAGACTAGTAAAGTTTCTCACACCCTTTTTTTTGACGGTCAAACTTGCTTTAACATCTTTAGATACTTTTAATATCAAGTGTTCAAAATCACTGTTTTGAACGTACTCATATTCCTTGTTTTCGTCTAATGTTAAAATTTTGTAATCACTTATTGCGTAATGAAATGCAATAAACTTGTTTTCATTAAAAGGAATTAAGTTAGCATAATCAAATTCCTTATATTCTTTGAATGAAGGATCTATTTCCGAATAGGGAAGAGAGTAATAATCCATATAGAATCCTTGAATTGGAGAATCCTTTTCCTTCTGAAAATCATTTTTTTCAAAATAATCTAAAGCTTCTAATCTTTTTTCTTTAAAACGCGAGTTGCTTGATAGAATTTTTTCTCTTAATGAAGAGTAAACAATTGGATCAAGACTCTTTAATCCAACCATAACCTTTTGCCTCTAATTCTTTTGCTAGAGTATGATCTCCAGTCAAGACTAGCTTTCCATCAATCATTACATGAATCTTATCCGGTTTAATGTAGTCTAAAATTCTTTGATAATGAGTTATAATTATTCTACCTGCATTAGTCAATTCGCTAACTCCTTTTGCAACTGATTTTAACGCGTCAATATCTAATCCTGAATCAGGTTCGTCGAGAATGCAAAACTTTGGCTTTACAGTTAATGCTTGAAGAATTTCACTCTTCTTTTTCTCTCCTCCTGAAAAACCTTCATTCAAATACCTGTTAGCGATTTCATCTTGCCAACCTAACTCTTTCAAGTTACTTGACAATTGTGCTTTGAATTTTAATAATCCGGTTTTATTTTCGGGATTGAATTTTTGGTCAATATTTCTTAAAAAAGTATTCAATTGAACTCCAGGGACTTCAACAGGATACTGAAATCCTAAAAATAAACCTAGTTTTGCTCTTTCGTCAGTCTTCAAAGATAAAACATCTACTCCGTCTAAAGTGATTGAGCCGCCTTCAACAACATATTTAGGATGCCCCATTAGGACTAGAGATAACGTGGATTTTCCTGAACCATTTGGACCCATTATAGCATGAACTTCGCCTTGCTTTACAGTAAGGTTTACTCCTTTCAACACTTGTTTTCCTTCAATGCTTGCCTTTAAATCTTTTATTTCTAATATTGACATTAAATTCAACCTATACTATTCGTCATTTCTAATTGAATTAACCTATTTAATTCAATAGCATATTCTAATGGAATTTCTTTTAACACGGGTTCAACAAAACCTAATACAATAGTATTTACCGCTTCATCTTCACTTAAACCACGTGACATTAAATAAAACAATTGGTCTTCAGTAATTTTTCCAACGCTAGCTTCATGACTAAACTGCACGTCATTTTCATTAATTTCCACAATCGGAAAAGTGTCTGACTTTGAAATATCATCAGTCATCAATGCATCACAACGAACATTAGATTTACAACCCTTGCAGCCAGGATTTATTCTTACTAAACCTCTGTAAATTCCGATTCCACCATTCAAACTAATGCTTTTAGCAATAACTTTGCTTTGAGTATTAGAAGCAGCATGAACTACTTTTGCTCCTCCTTCCTTAATGCAGTCTTTTCCTGCAATAGTAATATTCAAATGATCAGCACGAGCGCCCTCGCCTTTCAAAATGCTGCAAGGATAAAGCATGGATACTTTGCTTCCTAAAGAACCTCCAATCCATTCCATAAAAGCATTCTTTCCAACAATACTGCGTTTTGTATTTAAGTTGAAAGTATTTTTGCTCCAGTTCTGTACTGTAGTGTATCTAGCATGCGCATTGTCTTTAACAAAAATCTCTACTACTGCAGAATGAAGTGAATTTTTAGAGTATTTAGGTGAAGAACAACCTTCCAAATACAATAACTGACTTCCTTCTTCTGCTATTAACAAAGTATGTTCAAATTGTCCTTCTTTCATTGCATTCATTCTAAAATAATTTTGAACCATTTTCGTAAGTTTAATTCCTTTTGGTACATAACAAAAACTTCCTCCACTCCATACTGAGTAATGTAATGCCGAAAATTTGTTGTCAAAATATGGAACGCATTTTCCAAAGTATTGCTTGACTAATTCTTCGTGTTCTTTTAGAGCAGTGTTTAAGTCAGTAAATATTACTCCTTGATCAATCCATTCTTGTTGTAAGTTTGCATATACTGCGTTTGACTCGTATTGCGTTATAGCTCCAGCCAATTGTTTTCTTTCTGCTTCAGGAATTCCTATTTTTTCGAAAGTATTCTTTATTTCTTCCGGAACTTCTTCCCAATTAGTCGCTACTCTATCTTGTTTGGTTTTAATATAATAAGTCATTTCGTTAAAGTTTATTTGACTTAAATCTGGAATACACCATGTTGGAATTGGTCTCTTGTGGAATTCCGTTAGCGCTTTCAACCTTAAATCTAGCATCCATTGTGGTTCTTTCTTGTCTTCGGATAACTTGTGAATTAATTCTTCATTGAAGCCTTCTTCAAAGTACTCTAAATCCTTGCCAGAGTCTTTGAAATCCCATTTATCTTGTAATACTTCTTTTATTTCTTGCATTAACATCACAAATCTTTACTCATGTAGACTCCGTCTAAATAATATCCTATTTTCTTGTAGTATTCTCTAACTCCTATTCCCGAGATTACTGACATTTTATCACAATCCCAGTCTTCTTTTGAAATTCGTTCTGCTTCCTGCATTAATTGTTTTCCATAACTCTTGTGCTGAGTCATTGTAGACAATCCTCCAATTTTGTCTTGCCTTCCATAAACGTGTAATTCTCTTAAACCCGAAGTTGTTTCAGTTAATTCTGGTCTGAAACTTTCACTTGGAGCTCTTAATCTGCAGAATCCTATGATTAAATCATTGTCAACGTCTTCAAAACTTAGAAAAACTTCTTTAGCTTTTGAAGCCTGATATTCTCTTCTTACTAATTCTATTTTTCCTGGCTTTGCAGCTCTTTTCAAATTTTCAGCTATTCCGACTTCCCTTCCTCTAATTTCTCTTGAACTAATATTCTTCTTCTTCATTTTTTCTAATACTAATTCTCTTAGATTACTTTTCTTTACTCCATCAGCAATTAAGGTAGTTGGAATATCTCGATCTACTCGCATTACCCTACAGTATTCTGGAATGTATCTCATTGCTTCACTTATTACTTCTGAAGCTTGCTCTGCATCATAAGGCTTGTATAATCCTCTTTTCCATAAATCATATAATCCAGTTCCTGGCAATACTAATGTTGGATAAATTTTTATCATGTCAGGTTGAAATCGCTCATCCGAGAAAAGCGTTTTGAAATAACCAATATCCTGTTCTGGAGTAGTAAATAATCCAGGCATCATGTGATAACAGACTTTAAGGAAAGCTCGTTTTGCATTCCAAGTTGCATCAACTACATCTTGTAAAGTATGTCCTCTTTTTGCTTTCATGTAAATTTTATCGTCTAATACTTGTACTCCGAATTCAAGTCTAGTGCAACCGAATTCTAACAAGTCGTTTATTTCCTGTTGTGAAGCGCAAGTTGGTCGAGTTTCAAAAGTCAAACCTATAATCCTGTGTTCTGCTGTTTCATTGTATAATTTAGCTTGATCCAAATCATCAAATTTTACTCCATTGAATCCTTCATACATGCTCTTCACAAAAGTGTACTGATAATCTCTTGGAAAACTATTGAAAGTTCCCCCCATGATTATTACTTCACACTTTTCAGGAGTATGCCCAGTATCTTCAAACTGTTTTAATCTGCTTCTTACTTGCTTGCAAGCATCAAAGCCATTTTGAGCAGCTCGCCTTGCAGCAGGCTCAAATCCAGTATAAGATTGTGGAGAATTCGTTCCTGGTCCGCCTGGACAATAAACGCATGTTCCATGAGGACAAAAAGCAGGCATTGCCATTATGGCAACCACTGAAACTCCAGAATTTTCTCTCACTGGATTAGTTTTCAATAATTTCTTGAACTTTATTTTATCTTCAGGAGAATACTCTTTGCTGGCATTAATTCGTGAAAGCAAATCTGAACTTCTTATGACATCTTGTAAATCAAATTTCTTTCCCCATTTTAACTTTAATTTTTCTAATTCAACTGCATTGTTGACACTAGGTAATTCTTTAAGAATTCCATCAATAGCTTCTTCAATTGATACTAGTTTCTGCTTAGATAACATTGGTAAGAAAAATTATGGAAAACAAGCAATTTAAACAGTCAACTAAGTCTTTAATCGACTTCTACTGTGCCTTTTTTTAGTTTGCACTGACAAGCTAGACGATTGCAAGGCTTTGCGCCTATTCTTTCTAAAGTGTTTTTTTCGATTTCATCTGGCTCGCTTAAATTATCCATCCCTTCTTTTACATCAACTAGGCAAGTAGCGCATACGCCTACTTCACAGCCAAAGCAAATAGAAGAATTGTTTTCTTGGCAATATTCACGTAAGTCTTTGCCATCAGGGACTTCTGAATCAAGATTGTCTTTTTTAATAATAATTCTTGCCATGTTCAAAACTAATAAAATAGTGTTTTAATTGAAATAAAAAGAAGTAAAAAAATAAAAAAAATAATTAAATCCCGGTTATCCGGGATTTAAGGTGTTTAAAACTTAAACGTCAGAAGGTCTTATACATCTGTATTCAAAACGTGCCATTGCATTAGTAATGGTTCCACTGTAAAGTTTAAGTTCATCAACCCATCCTACATAAGCAGTTGTGGCTTGATCAATTTTTACTCCAGTAATTGTTCCCATACTACCAGCATAAGTTCCACTTGCTACTTGGCTTCCGTTTATATACATTGTAACGTTAGAACCGTATCTGTTTACCATTACATGAGTCCATCCATTCAATGGTGAAACTGTAGTGTAACTCAAAACAAATGCTCCTCCGTTTAATGAAAGGTAAACTCCAGTTGTATTGAATGAAAGATTCAATCCTGAAGCTGAAGCAATGTTATTACTTACGTTAACCCATCCTGCAGCATTTCCAGCTAGGATTGGATAGAACCATCCTGAGATTCCAAAGTTTCCAGTGGTTATAGCCATTGAATTCGTAAAGGCAGTTACGTTAACTTGACCGTTACCTGTTTGAATTCCTTGAACTGCACCAGTGGCTTGACCAAAAGTGTTTCCATTGGCGTTAGTTAAAATGACTGGTGGAGTAGTAGTGTTTGCAACTCCTACATTAGTGCTTTTACCCCAAACGTCGCTTGAAGTCTTGAAATTATAATAAGCACCATATGCTCCATTATTTACGACTCCATAAGCATTACAATCAGATCTTATTTGATCGAATTCTGCTACTTGCGAAGCTGAATTACCTGCAGTACCTCCGCTCTTATTCAAAGTATTACTTACGAAAGCAATCGCAAGAATTACGAACAAAATTGCTCCTCCGATTAATAGCAAATATTCAAAGGCACCTTGTCCTTTTAGTTTTCTCAAATTCATATCCGAAAATCACCTAACTTTTAACAAAAATATTTTAAAAATCAAAATAATACAAACATTAACGTTGAGCGGTTTAAATATATTACTATAGGGAAAAATAAGTAAAGAATAGATTAAATTAAAAATAATTTTAATTGAAATTCAAATTAAAATAACTCTTAATTAATAAGATTAAAAATTAAAAGTAAGTTGGGCCTGTGGGCTAGCCTGGTATGCTACCAGATTCGGGTTTTTAAATAAAAGAAAAATCTGGCGACCTGAGTTCAAATCTCAGCAGGCCCACTGAGTAAATTAAAAAAGAAATAGATGCCAATCTAAAAGTAATGGCACGATTAAAAAAGACTATAAAGATTTTAGTATTTTCTTAAAAGAATCTCCGGACATCAAACCTACTCTTCTATCTACTTCTTCTCCATTCTTTAGAAATACAGTAGTAGGAATACTCATTACATTATATTTTCCAGATAATTCTTCGTTCTGATCAACATTTACTTTGAAAAAACTAATGTCTTTGAACTCTCCTTCTTTTGATGCGGCTTCAAAAGTTGGTCCAAACACTTTGCATGGGCCACACCAATCCGCATAAAAGTCAATGACTGCCATTTTAGCAGAACTTATTTTTTTTGAATCACTATTTTCAACATGAATTAAACTCATTCAAACCACCTAAAACTTTAAAACAATAATAAAAAGAGAATTGAGTTTAAAATTAGTTTTGGTTAATTAAAATTAATTTCTAATTCCACAGAATAAATCATTCAGAACATCGTCCTGAGTCAAGAAAGTGTTAAAGTACTTAAATTCGTCTACTGTTGCCACGATATTATTTCCGACTGCTCCAAAAGTAAAGTTAGTTTGAGTAACCAAAGTAGTGTTAGTAATTTTTTCAACTAAATCTCCATTGTAAAAAACTTGCGTTAAACCTACAGCATTTCTTTGTATTGCAATATTATTCCAGGCATTTGGAGCAAAACTATAATTGCTAGTAACTAGACCCGGGAATTGTACGAATACATTATTAGCTGTGCTTACGTTGACGCTTAAGAATTCTGTCTTCAAAAGAAAACCGTTTGCAGTAACGCTAGTGACGTTAAACCAAAAACTCATGGAAAAAGCACTTGAATTGTAAATAGAATTGACAAAAGAAGCAGAGTAATTAGTAGAATTTAGCAATAAACCTTGATTTTTTATTCCTAGAGTCGTATTAAACAAGTTTAATTCACTGGTTCCAAACCTGCTCGTATCATTAATAGTATAATTATCATCGAAATGAAGTACTAGAAGCAAATTGGAATATTTAGAAATTTCAGGGGGGCTGCAAGCGTATTTTTTATAATTCAAGGCCTTTTGAAGAGCATCGCTTTTATTGGCTCTAAATACTCCACCTATGGCGCCTACAACTACTAGTGCAATCAATAAAGCACCTATCAAAAACAATAGTATTTCAAAACTAGATTGATTTCTCACTAAAATAACAAGTATACTCTAAATAATAATCTTTTGAAATAGCTATTTTTATAGTAAATTATCTAACGCAAGAAGCGTCGTTGCTTATCTCGCTAAGAGTTAAAGCTCTATTATAAATTTTTAATTCGTCTAAGTACACGTTTCCAGTAATATTCAAGCTTAACATGTTAGCATAACCTAAATCCGTAGGATCTCTCAGAGGAACACTAGGCGAACTGCTATTTTGAGTGAAGCCTGTTACTGAATTAAGATTAACATAGCTATTGTACACATTAGAATTGTAAGTTATAGCAATGTGATTCCAATTATTAAAAATGAAAGAACTTGAATTAGTAACATTTACAGTATAATTGTAAGCACTATCATCATTCTGGTAGAGAGTAACATTACCGTATCTGAAATTCATAAAAATATTATTGCTTAAAGCTAAAGTAACGTTATGAGTATAATCTGGGACATCAACATAAAACTCGATGGTAAATGGTCCGGTAAAAGAAATTTTATTTGAAACAGTAGTATTAGCAGCAGTAGTTCTCATCAAACTGCTTCCAAGAATTCCTGAACCTTGATCAGCATTCCAAGCACCTGTCAAATCAAAAGCGTTTCTTGAAGAATCCCTTGAAAGATTACCAACAGTTTCGTCAAACCTATAGTAGGATACTAAAGAAATCGTGTCAGTATCGCTAGTAGGATTACAAGTTTTATTTAAAATTACATTTCTACTTCCAGTTATTGAAGTAGTATTTTGATTCAGAATGTTTCTTACTACAGTTAAAACAATTAAAGTGAAAACAATAATACCCCCTAATAGTAC
>CABMDW010000010.1 GCA_902385045.1 uncultured archaeon
GAACTACTCGAGAGTCCGTTGTTTAAATTAATTAATTGAAAAATTGAAGGTTAAGATTAAAACCTTTAATTTTTTTAAGAATTAAAGTTTAGAGGTTCTTTATGTCTATAGTGCTGAACAGCACGCTTGCTGAGCTTTCATCGCGCAGTAAGCGCGATTCAGCACTCGCTGAGGAGCAAAGTGAAAGCACAAGTGATACAACCACTTTTAAAGAAATTAACAATTCAGAATTATGGGTAGAAAAGTATCGCCCTAAAACAGCTGGAGACATTATCGGAAACGCTGAAAATGTGGTTAAATTGCGTAAATGGTTAAAAGCCTATAAAAAGAGAGAGACCACCATCAAAAGAGCAGTATTAATCTCTGGAAGCCCTGGAATTGGAAAAACCACGCTGGCGCATGTTTTAGCCTTAGAAGAAGGCTATTCTGTTATTGAATATAACTCTTCAGACACAAGATCAAAAAAATCTATTCAAGAAACTATCAGCTTTAGCTCTAAAAGCACAGACGTCGGCAAGGCTTTTGGAGAAGTTAAACCAGTGCTTTTTATAATGGACGAAGTTGATGGGATGACCTCTGGTGATAAAGGTGGAATTTCAGAGCTTCTCCAACTAATTACTCAGAAAAGTGCTAAAGGTGTAAGCAAAAAAAACAAGAAAAAGGATGAATTATCACAAGCTTGGATTCCGCCGATTATTTGTATCTGTAATAATAGTCATTCTAAGAGCATGAAAGATCTAGCTAAAGAATGTCTTGAAATTAAATTCAATTCGCCAACTACAGAAGATCTTAAAAAATTAGCAACAAGGTTAGCGTTGGTAGAAAAAATAAACATCACACCAAAGGCGCTTGACGTTATTATTTCATTTGCTAATGGAGATATTCGCTTTTTGATTAATATTCTCTATCACTGTAATTTACTTTTACTGAGTAATTCTAAGGGGAATCAGGAAGAAACTAGCTCAGAGGTTATTACTAGAATTAATTCTGCAAATGTTGCAGAGGTTTTAGCAACGTTGTCTAAAAAGAATCAAGAATACTATCTGTATGAATCGGTTTCTAAACTATTAACAACACCAATGAGCTACACAACTTCACTGCGCTACTTTGATTCAGATGAGCGATGGTTGATACCGCTGATGATACATGAAAATTATCCAGATTATCTTCAAGAATACGACTTTGACAAAGCAAAGAAGCTAACGAATTCACTAATTATTGCTAATCAATTAGAGAATAAAATACACTCCAGTTATGAATCAGCAACTGATGTCTCAGCGCTACACGGCGTATTTTCAGTTGGAATACCAAATTACTATCTAACTCACGACTTAGCTACTGGAGAAATTAGCAATTATATAAAGGCTCCTAAATTTACAAGATTTACGACTATTTGTGGAAAAATCTCTACTTTCAATAGCAAAAAAATGGCAGTGTCAGTGCTTCAAGAAAAATTCCCCCAGCTCGTAGAGTCTGTTCCTAACTATTTCTTGGAGAGTCTGAAAGACTTTATTATAAATTCGCTTCAAACTATTAACTGGAACGATCTACCAAACTGCCCCATTGCTAGAAAGCTGGTTGATACACTAACTTTCTATAAATTAGATTGGGAGACTATAGAGACTTTGAGTAAAATTCTAGACTTTTCACAACCAACAACAACGACTAAAACGAAGCCTACGAACAATTTAGTTTTTATAGATCTTAAAAAACTATTAACTGCTAAAGTTAAAAACTCATTAGATAGGCTTAAAAATTAAGGTTTAATTTAAATAAAAACAGCTTTTTTAAAATATACAATTAAAATAAGATGCTATGGATTTTATTATTTTAGCAGGTTTTACTATTAAAACTGGAATATGGATGATAAGGACAACATATAGATATCTTATATATCCGATACTATTCCGTTCTGTAAAGAATGTTAATCTGATTGAGCCAGCTATGCTAATTGAAATAAAGTCTTTGCGAGAAAAGCAAAAAGAATTAGAAGAAAAGAATAAGAAATTAGAAGAACAAATTGAAAGGATTGGCGAAGTAATTGTTATCGATTAGTTAATTTAGCTTTTAAAGTTAGTTAAAAATAAAGTCTTTTTGTTTATAGAAGACCTTATTAATTTCTATGGTTAGTAGTAATTCTACTGAAGTAAAACCCCCAGTTGATGTTAAAAGTCTAGTTAATAAAATAGCCCAATTGACATCTTCTGAACGCGAAGAGATAACAAAAATTATACTATACAATAGTTCTATTAAATGTATGGTTAATGCCAATGGAACTTTTGTGAATGCCAATAAATTAGAACAGGAAACTTTAAGGAAAATGGAGTTGTTTGTTAAAACTTGTATTGCAAGTAAAAACAGCCTTTTTGCAAAAACTAATGAAGAGTTAGATAGAAAAAGAGAACACGATCTTGCTAACTTCAAACTAACTGTAGAACAAAGAGCTAGAGCCAAAGGTGGATCTAAAGGAGGGTCTTTCGCACAAAAAATTGACATTTTAACTGAAATTCCAGAAATTCTTCTCAACTGTAAAGAGAAATTAATGAACTCTCAAGCCAAATTAAGTGAATCAGAAAGTGTTAAAAATCAACAGACTAATGAATCTGAAGTATCTAAAGAACCGACGACAACCAGTGATATTGTTAAATCTAAAAGTAATAATTTAATAAAGTCGCGCTCTAAAAAGAGTAAAAGTAGTTCTAACGAAACAGTTCCCGAGGTGTCTACTCCTATTTCAAGTAGAGAACGAATACTTAAATATATTCAAGAAATCTATGGTAAAAAAAAATTAATTAGTTCTCAACATAAGAAAAAATCTGTGCGTAAGCCTTCAGAAGAAGCCGACGGCGTCCTTACCGAATCTATTGGCGAAGCAGACGAAATCGGTGATTCAGAAGGTGTGATAGATCTTTATGGTGAAGAAATAAAAATAGCTGATGAAAGTCCAGAATTAGCTCTAGAAACCACAGCTGAAGTCGAAGACACAGATGAACCTGTAGAAGAGACTGAAGAGACCGAAGAGCAGGAAGAAACAGAAGAGATAGAAGAGCCGGAGGAAACAGACGACTCTACAGAGATAGTCAATAATTTAATAGAAGTTGATGGGGAGTCTGAAGAGCACAACTCCGAAGATATATCCGAAGAAATAACCGAACCTGTGGAATCTGAAATTACAGAAAAAAATAAGTCTTCTAAAAAGAAGAAGGAGTCTAAAAAAGATTCTAAAATAGACCCAAAACTAATGAAAATTAAAAAAGAGCTTATGGCTCTAGGATTAAAGTTTGAAGACAAAATATCAATGGACGAAGTTAGTTATATTTAGAGTCTTTAATTTTCTTAATTAATAGGTTAGTATATTAATTTAAAAATTTCAAGCGAAATTTTTTGTTTTTCTGGGATATTAAGGCAAACTTTCAAAGTTTCTTTAAAATAAATTATTAACTGAGAATCTTTAGATTCTATAGCACCACAAAGCCCATATTTAAGGTCGCAATGATTATTAACTACTAAAAGATCTATAATAGAATAATGTTTATTATAACAAGCATACCAAAGGCAAATACTTAAAGTAGCATCAGTAATAGTTGTAGAAGAGTATTTACTAAAACCTGATTTTGAATAGTAATTTTTAATTAAAAACTTAACCGTCTCTAACTGTCCAAATCCACAAGCACCAATAATACCAAATTTAATATCACAATTTGTATTTAACATTAAATTGTCAATCATACTATCATTCCCTTCTTTACCAGCTTGAAAAATAGCTTTATTAAAGTTATTCGTATGGTTTGCTGATTTGCTAAATTCAAAAAACTTAGCAAATTTATTTGTTAATTCAAAAACATCCGAATAATAATCTGAACTACCCATTTAAAATAACAAATTCTCAAAGGAGAATTTTTCAATTTTTAGGATTTTCAACTGAAAGTTGAAAAAATTAGCTACATCCAAACTAAGTTTAAAGCTCCATTTTTCAATAGTGTATACATAATTTCAGCTCTATTAGTTGTAGCTATTCCTCTTTGTATCCAGTATTTATCTTTGTCTTTAACGTGTCTCTGAAGATAATTATTAACAACTTGTTGATTTCCCACTTTACATGCTTCAAGAAAGAAGTAGTGATCAGACTTATACCAGAGTGTATTAATTATATCAGAACAGGGGACATTCTGTTTAGCAAGATCAACTCCTTTTCCAAATAAAATGGCGTCTGCATCAGACAACTGTGTATGTTGTTCTAAATAAAGTTCTATAACAGACTTATTGCCAGTCTCACAAGCCTTTAAAAAGGCTGTTTCGTCTATAATTTTAGGTTTACCTGCTTCTTGAGTTTCCATTAAATCACTAGTTTAGTAAGTCTTATTTTCTTAAATAGTTTAAAATACTACATAAAAAGGGATGATATTTGGACTGAAGGCTTAAAGAACAAAGTAGTGTGGAAAAAGTTATTTATTTGAAGAAGGGTCAAAAGGGGTGATTTTTAAAGAAAAAGAGGCAAGAAAGAAGCTGTAAGTAATTCAGACAGAGAAAGGAGATATTTAAGAAGTGATTTTTAAGAAGGTAATATAGGATATGGGTCTATAATAAATAATAAAAATGGGATAATAAATAAGAAAACCCCTGTAAGAGGGATACAGAGAGCAACTGCCTAAGGCGGCGAAATTCAGTGGGCTGGAGGGGCTACAGTGCTAAAAACACAGAGCTAGAGGCTTCTAGAATTTTTACATTTATTTTGTATTTTCCATTTCCATGGATTTTTTATTTTTTTCAAAAATATCAAAACTCCGTCGGGCTGGAATTTTTGTTCGGAAAAAACCGTTTCCATGGATGTTTTGAAAAAATTGCAAAAATTTTTCTCGCTTCTACGCGCCATTTTTTGGCGCACCAGAGCTGGAAAACGCGTTGCAAATTGTGCAAATCGCAAATTTTTGAATTTGCAGGCTGAAAATTGGAAAATTTTTAAAAAAACTTTTTTTCAGGCTTGGGGGAAGCCTGAGCAAATTTGCAAGCAAATCACTATGTTTTTTTAAACTTTTAAAGAAAAAAA
>CABMDW010000011.1 GCA_902385045.1 uncultured archaeon
ATTCTGTTTATAAAATCGTTTTTTTCAAATTGCCTTATTTGATCGTATTCTTGACCAAAGCACTCATAGAATATTGGCTTTTTCAAATCATTGCATATTGTAAAAATAGTTCCGCCCTTTGCATCACAATCTAGTTTTGTAATTATTATTCCATCTATTTTAATTGTTTTGGCGAAAGTTTCAATTTGTTGGATATTTGTTTGTCCTGCTACACTTTCTGCTACAAAAAGAGTTAAATCAGGTTTGATCACTCTACTTATTTTTTCCATTTCTTTAATTAAGTTATAATTATTGTCTTGTCTTCCTGCAGTATCAATTATTACTACATCTGCCCCCTGACTTTTTGCGTTTTGAATAGCATCAAAAGCAATGCTCGCAGGGTCTGCCCCGTATTGTTGTTTTATTAACTTTACTCCTATTTTTTCAGCATGCATTTCTAATTGTTCTATTGCTCCTTTTCTAAAAGTGTCGCTCGCAGCTAACAGAACATTATATTTGTTTTTTGTTAGTAAGTATGCAAGTTTTGCTACTGTGGTGGTTTTTCCCATTCCATTCGGGCCGACAAGCATTATTGAAAACGGCTTTTGTGTTACCTTTATTTGCCCTTCAATTAGTATTTCTTCTAGCGTTTCTTTTATTTTTTCTTTTACAAATTCCTGAACGTTGTTTTTTTCAACTTCATGATTTATTATTTTTTCTTTTATTTTTTGAATTATTTTTTCTGAAGTTGTAGGCGAAACATCATCCTGAAGCAGTTCCAAATCTAGTTCTTGAAAATAATCACTTACTTCGCTTTCTTTTATTTTTATTGTAGTCGAAAAGAAGCCTTTGATCTTAGAAAAAAGACCCTGCTTTACTATTTTTTGTTCAGGTTCAACTGTTACTTCTTCTTTTTTCTCTATTTCTGGTTCCTGTTGGGTAAGTATTTCTTCGATTTCCGGCTCTTTTGGAGCTTCTTTAATTTCTTCTATTTTTGGTTGGAGAATTTCTTCTTTAATCGAAGCTGGTTGTTCATTTTTTGGTTCTTCTTTTTTTTCTTCTTTTGTAGTTATCTTATTAATTAGATTTTTAAACTTGTTTTTTAGGCCTTCAAACATTTTCTTCTCCTTGTAGTTTCTTTAAGTTAGTAGCTATTGCAGAATATCTTTTTTGCAGATCTTCAAGAATTTCTTCTTTTGTCTTTTTAACATAAACTTCTGCGCCTATGGCGTACAAGTAATTGCCATCTTTTTGATTGTAAAAGATTCCTTGACCAAGAATTTCATAGTGATCATTTCCGCTTTCACTTACTGTTGTTGCGGTCGTTATTGTTTCATTTAGGGCTTTCAAATAAAATTGAATTGTTTTTTCTAGTTGTTCTTCATTCATGATAGCCCCTCATAGATTTTTTGGATTTCTATTCCCGTAGTGTTTGATCCCACTACTGCTCCTTTATCGTTTGCAATTATTCCTAGATTTACATAGGGCAATCCAAAATTTACTGAACCTCTAATTGTTTTTATTTTGAATATTTTTTCTATTTGTTGTTGTTCATGTTCGTGCATTAGTGTTCCGCACAAGACTCCGTTGTTGTTAGCTACTCCTTGTGCTCCTACGTTGTGTGATTCTAGTTTTACAGTTAGAACTTCAACATTTAATGCATCTGCAATTATTTTTTGTAGTTTGTGTGGAAAGTCTTCAGAAACAGCAGCATATTTGTTGTTACATAACACGCTGTTGCTTATTGCGCAAACAGGGTAAGGCATTTCTCCAACATTAAAGTGTTTTTTCAAAATGGCAAGTTCATCTCTGCTTATGCTTTCTGGAATTAAAATTCCATTATCGTTCATGGCCCCGTATATTCCCAAATAATGTGAGTTATCTATCGTCATTTTAATTGGTGTAACTTCCAGTGTTTCTACAAGTGTTTTTAACGTTTTTTCAGGAGTGTTTTTTGGAGCTAGCAGAAATTCATTGTTCGCCTTAAAATAAATTCCAAGATGCGGATTTTTGTTAAAATCTGCTTTGGTAAGTTTAAATGTCATGTTAATACGTTGGATGCCTCTTCTGATTACGAGTATTAAGTTTCTTTATTTTTGATTGCCTCCAGTTTCTAGTCTTGCTGTTACGACTAATTTTTCTTTTAGTCTTAGCAATTACAAATAATGGAACTCTTCTGTTCTGATTTAATGCTTTAGCGAGCCTATGCTTCAACTCATCTGTTTTAGCTTTCATTTTATTATTACCTCTTATTTTCTATTAATATTTATTTTTGATTCCCTTTTTTGAGAGAGAATTTTTCCAACAAGCATTTTCAGCTCTTCGTCTGAAATTTTTTTAGTCAATCTACCTGCCTGAACGTTTTCAACAATTATTTGAAAAATTTGTTTAAACAAATCAGGGTTGCTTATTTGAATATTATTTAACCGATCAACTGCATCCGGTTCAAAGAAATTTCCGATGAGCTTTCTTGTTTTTAATTCTTCATCGATTTTTCTTCTTTGATCATCTTCAGTTGATTCTTCGTTTTCATTCATATTTTATTCTTTTAGAGTTTTTGTAATTAAAGAAACTCCCGCTGGAGTTGCGATTCTTCCTTTATTTTTGTCTTTGGTTACTAGCTTTGCTCCTTCAAGTTTTTGTAATCCCAATCTAATTATTTTTCCCCCTGCTTTTCTGTAGTGGCTTCTTCTAACTAAATGATCGGTTCTTTTTCCATATTTTCCTCTTAGGGTGTTAGTTCCGATTGGTCCTTTCAAATAAATGGTCCTTAGCATAGACGCAAGTCTTAAGTACCAGAAATTTTCTTGTTGTGGCAATCTTTCTCTTGATGAACCACTTTTTACGTTCATAATCCATTCGGGTTGCTTCAAGCTTTCTATTCCTTCTAGTGCTTTAGCTAATTTTTCAATTTGGTTGTTTACACTATTCATTTTCTTTTAACCTCATTTCACGCAGCAACGCGTGCAAAAACGCTTTTAACAGCAGTAAATATTATGCCAATAGTGGTTTAAAACCATTATTTTTTAGTAATCCACGCGACCATTCGCTTTCCTTTTATTATCCTAATTTTCTTATCCACTAATTCGTTTTGTTTCTTGCTTAATCCTAGTTCATGCGTGTTTAGTTTGTGTTTAGAACAAATTAACCTTGCAAGTTGAAGATAATATTTTCTTGAGTCATCTTCTTTGGTTTTTTCAACTAGAGTTAACAATGTTTTTACTCTTTCAATTGCGAATTCTTGTGATGTTTTTTTCATATAACTGTAAATGGGCCCGCTGGGATTTGAACCCAGGACTTCCAGTTGGCTTCGAGAATTCAAAGTACTAGCCTTTGAATTTCATATAAGACTTGTGCGACCTTCTTTAAAACAAAAGGCATGGCACTCTAGACCAAGCTGAGTTACGAGCCCAAGTTAAATTATAGTGGATTTAAACGATTTTATTAGTTATCCTAAGAGTTTGAAGTAATCTTTTCTTCTTTCTATTACATCTCCATTTTCTTTCATTACAAGTAACGTACATAATATTGGTTCTTTAGGCTTTTTCTAGGCTTGACAAATATCATCTAACTTCATTTCATTTTTTTCTATGAGCGTAATTATTTTTTTTGATAAGTCTTCAAAATAATCATTTCTAATAATATAGAATTTTTTATCAAAACTTCTAACTCCGTTCAATATTTTTTCCCTTATTTCATTTTCATATCTTCTAGAAAATTCTCTAGCCTCTATTTCATTGTCTATTATGAGAAACGAAGGAATATTCTTGTTTTTTTCAGAAATAACGGCCTCTATTATTGGTTTAGATGGTTGTAACGTTGTTTTTTCATTAATTTTATTTTCTATTTTATTTTTTAAGTTTGTTTTTTTAACTAGTGCTATGAAATTTTCATCAACATCAATAAATTCTAGTTCTTCCCCCTCCTTTAGCAATCTTCTTTGTATTATGTTGTCTGGTATTACTATCGCCAATGATGAACCATGTTTGAACAATCTCATTGTATTATTTTGTTTTCTGATTAAAAATAAGCTTTGTAATGTAATTTTCAACACGAAATTCTAGAGACAAAAATAGAAAGGTAATAATAATTCAATTGATTACTTGATTTAATGTTTGAATTTTTAAAGAATTTATTTGTTAAAAAGAAAGAAAAAACATTGTTGAAAGATCCCCTCCAAGAAGTACGTCTTTTAGGAGAAACGAAGGACGCATATTCTTTAGTTTCTTTACTTAAATCAAAAAAAGCAAAGTTTTTAGGTGGAGGCTTGTATGACGATTCAGTTTACTATAAAGAATATGCTAAAGGAGTATATTCTTTTTTTGTCTTAAGAAAAGAACGAAATACTGGAACGGAATCCATTTTATTTGATGGTCACGCTATAAACGAAAAAGAAGATTTAGGTTTATCTTTGGAGTCAAGCTATTCTGTTGGAGAAGATTTACAAAAACTAGGTTACTCTTTTGGGTTTGAAAGAAAGGTAGAGGAATGGCGTTTTTCTTACAATTTAGTTTTTTTAAAGATTAGCGATATAGTTGGAGTAGGTGTGTTTTTAGAGGCAGCAATTTCATCATCTAAAGACGAAGAAGCCTACATGTTTAATGAAAAAAGAGCTGTTTCTGTAATGAACGAGCTAGTTAAAGAATTTGATTATATTGATGCACTGACTTTAGAGTTAATGAGTTTAAACTCGAAACTTAAAAACTAGATTTTTTAATTAGTTTCAAATTGAGTACGAGTAATATTCCTCCAATTAAAATTCCTAATAAGATTAGTATGTCTGTTGGATTTTGAAACGCATCTGCTAAAAAGAATCCAGTGCTTGTAGGAGTTTGTAATTCTTGCATTTGAGTTTGATTTCCAGTTTTGTTTTCAATTGGCTGGTTAGGCTCTTGCATTATTCTGGCCGCTGGTTTCAATTCAGTATTCAAGTATATTTTTCCTCCAGTATTAGTTGAAATCCAAATATTATTCCCGAACGGTTTGTAGTTGACTTCCAATTGAGTTTGTTCATTTGTTCTCAATATTTTTTCTCCAATCGGAATTTTAAAACCTAAATCATTTAAATAAAATTTGAAAGTATTGTCGTTCCCTAAGTTGGTTGCAGTCAAAGTAGTTGTAAAGTAACCGTCTTCATTCCAAATTAATGGCGAATAACTCATACTCAAAGGATTGGCATCAGTGGTGCTTCTTTTTACTAATCCTGTTCCACTAGAAGAAACTGTTGCAGTATTTGATCCAGAAAGTATCATAATGTTTAAGTCTTTTTCAGTGTTTTCACAAGAACTATTCAAAAGACAGTTAGATGCCTTTATTTTTAACGTTTCAGAACCGCCTTGTAATTCAGAATTGACTGTGACTGTAAAGTATTGTGATTGTCCAGGATCTAAGTAAAAACTAGAAGGAGATACTGTTACAAGGGTGTCAGATGACGATTCGGTACTGATTACTAATAGCGATTTAGAGTCCAAGTTATTAGTTACCCAATAATCTGCATAACCTATAGAGTTCTTTAGAATGAGCGAATCCACATTACCGTTTATCGATAAGGCGCCTGCTAGATTGAAAAATAAAACAAAACTAAAGAAAATTAACCACTTGGTCATAGTAACTAAATGAGTTTAATGGTATTTAAACATTTCATTTTGTTACTATTGGTCCGTGGTTAGTCTTCGTCTGAATCAAATGAGTCGTCATCGAGATCGTCTTCCCATTCTTTCTCGTCTTCTTCCCATTCATCTTCTTCTTCTTTTTTCTTCTTTTTCTTTTCTAGTTGTAACACAATTTTAGTTTCAAATACCAAAGGGTCTCACCTTATTCTGATCTAGTGATTATACTTAATTCTACTCTTTTAAAAAGCTTTCCTCGAGGGTTGTTAGCCAGTGTGGATCTTTAGATTTTTTTTCTTTTATTATTTCATTAGCAATTTGTTCTGGCGTTTTTTTAGTGCAATTAATTTGAATTACTTGCGGATATTTTTTTTCACTAACTATTAGGCAGTAATCTAAAATTTCACTTAATAGGTTATCGTAAATCTTTTTTCTAGAGTATCCTCTTTTTTTCAATCGCTGTTCAAGAATTTTCGGATCTAGTCGTAAAACAAAAATTTTACTATGAATTTTTACTTCACAACATAAATGTCCTTCAATAATCCCCTTAATTTTTGATAGTTTTTTGAGTTTCTTTAAGTCTGCGACATGTTTTTTTATTCCCTTATATTTCTTTAGGAAATCGTTGGCACTAATGTATTTTAGGCCAGTTTTTTTTGAAAGTAGTTTTGCAATAGTGGTTTTTCCTACTCCTGGCGTCCCTGTAATGACGATTTTTTCAGGTAAACTGCTGCGCATATTATGAAAAGAGCGATTATGCTTAAATAATTGGAGTCAGGAATTGTTGTTCTACTAGAGTTTATTACGATGACTCGACATGTTTCACCGTTCTTTGCTCCCGAAACTATCGGGGTGAACGTGTAAAGTCCAGTAGTGTTTAGAGTGTAGTTAAAGAAGTATTCTCCACTTGAATAACACGAGTAGTTAGAAATGGTAAGATTTGTTTCCGGACCTAAAATGTTTAATTGTGCAGTGATACTACAGTCTGCCACGAGTGCATCATTGAGGATTTCAACTACTTGGACTGAAGGGTTCTGTGAATATTGTTGTAAAGGACACCTCATTGAAATATAGGGGGCAAAAAGAATGCAAGTAAGGGTGAATAAAATTATTGGAATTTTTAGCATTAGATTGAATTAAAAAATCTAGTCTATTAAGTGTTTCTCTTTACTAATCGGGTAAAAACAGTTTATTTAATTTTAGACATTTTTGTCAAGTTTATGACATATGAAGATAAGTATTTAAACTCATTCGCAAAAATAAATTTACCAATTCTGTGTGGTGGCGTTTTGCAAAATGCTTTACAGAATCTTGCGACGCCACTGCCTCAACCCTGTTTGCTTTAAATTTGAGCCACAACTATAGTTTCGTTAAAGTCTATTTTTTCTATAGGTATTCGTAAGTATTTTCCTGAACTATTTTTCACTTCTATAGTGTCATTTTCCTGAATGGTTATCTTTCCAATGTAGTGACCATATTTGTTAAACACATCTTTTCCAATTAATTTTATTTCATTTAAACTAGTGTGTTTTAGACTAGAAAACAGAAAACTGGTGCAAGTTATTATGAGTATACTTAGAAACAAATCTGTTATTACTGTTTCAAAACTGTTGTTTCCAACGAGCCATCCTCCAGTTGCAGATAAAAATAACCAAACTAGTAAAGTCATGGTAATCTTGTTAGCATAATCAAACAATTCTATTTTTTTATTTTCTTTGAAGGCTTCTATTATTCCTCCTATTATTATAAGTAATATTCCTAGGGGAATCAAGGTTAACGCTTGATTTAACATTTGACCCAAAGCGGAATAGAATGGTACGTCATTTAGCGAATTGACTAATACACTTATGCTCAGCCAGATTCCTATAATGAAGATCGGTATTGAGGCTATTGTAAAAATACTTTTAATATTTTTAACATTAAGAGTGTTTTTTGTAAATTCAATAATTTTTTCTTCTATTCCGAAGCCTTTTACTATCAAGTAAATTCCTATTAACCCAAGTGCATACCTTAACCCTGTAGTGTTGAATAGAAAGAAAGATAATAGCAATAATCCTGGAATTCCTAAGATCATTCTGGCGTAATGTGGATCTTTTAATTTTTCTAATATTACAAAATAAGTTTTTTCTAATTCCTTTGATTGTTTTATGGTTACTGTTTTAACAGATTCAATTTTTATTCTGCTTTGAATAACTGGTAATATTTGTTCATCACTAGCTCCGTCTCCTACGAAAACACAAGAATCTGGTGAAACTTCAGTTAACACTAATTCTAGTTGCTTGTTTAATTCACTATCTGCTTTGAAGCCTAGTTTTTTGTCTCCAGTAATAGTCGCAACTTCTGCTTCAACATTTTTTTGCTTGCTTAATTCGTCGCAAATCTTTATTGCTTGAAACATAGTATTAGAATCGCTATCTTGAGGGTCGGCTATCGCAAGTTCTTGGGCACCTTTTAAATTTTCTTCTCTACCTATTAATGGGCCTTTGATTTTGGTCTTCTGATAAAGATCGTCATCATAATCGACGGTTAAAACTAGTATTTTTTTTCTTGCCATTAGTTATTATAAGTTGTTTTCAGGTTAAAAAAACTTTTATTAGCTTTTTAGCCGCCTACAATAGCGTAGGACTCAATTATTGCTCCAACTGCAATAAATACTATTGAAAGAGCAGTTATTTTTGCAATGTCGCTAGTTAAATTGAAAAATACGGGTTTATTGTATGCTTTTCTCACTATTGTAACTGAAATTAGTCCTCCTGCTAATACGCCACAGCAATACCCTGCTATCTCAAAAACTCCATGTGGTAGCAATCCCAGAAAGCTGGAAGCTATTCCTGTGATTAGAGCAGTATTTCCTGCATTTTTTGTTACTAGAGATAATCCCGCATTAGCCAAAAATAATCCTATTACGCTTGCATTCCAAGTTAACGTAAGTACTGCTCCTGCACCGTAGACTGCCGATAATGCGAACATTGCTAATAATACCCATAAATTGTGGAAGAATATTTCCTCAAATACAAACTGAAAACTGTTCGGGGTTTGATAAGTAAACTGTCCAGTAAATGTGGTGCTGACTGCCTGTGCTTCCTTTATTTCTAATGTAAACATTTTAGTTGCCTGTGTTTGTGGAATAACTAGAAAAGCAAAAGTAAAGCTGAATATGAGTCCAACGAAAAACAGCATCAAAATGGATATCATCGTATAATTTCTTCCTAATGTCGTGCTCCCTAGTATGGCATCTTTTTCTTTTTCAATTTCTGCAAGAACAAATAGAGATAATATCTGAGGTAAGGCAGGAAATGCTACTAGAACTACGAATAGTACGCTTATGGCCTCTGGTCCGAAAAATGGAGATAAAAGAAGTGTTACAATGCTTCCAACTATTACATATAGTACTGTTCCAATTAGTATGAAATATGGTTGTTCTTCGAGCTTTTCTGTTTTAATTAAAGATTCTAAAACCATTTTACATTATTGTTACTTTTTAATCAAATAAATACGTATTTCAAAGTAACTTGTATTTTTGAAACGGTTTTTCCAGTTTTTTTTCTTCTTCCGGTCCAACCCCTATTGCTGTAAGAGTTCCTGCTTCAACTTGAGTTTTTCCTGCATCATGAATAACCGCAAAGTTAATTTTATTTTTTTTGCATTCTGAAACAATGTTTTTAACATCATTTTCATTTATTTTCAAGACAATTTTCTTCATTCCCTGATTTATCCATTCTGAATTTTTCTCGTCATCATTTTCTAGGAAAGAAGCTATTGAGGCATGAGCTGCTTGTGCGGCTATTTTGCCTTTTCCCATTTTTAGGTCATTTCTTATAAATATCATTTGTTTGCAATTCATCAATCATCATTATTGTTTCAGAGAATTTAAAATTAGTTTATTGAAGAGTTGAATGTTTTTCAAAGAATAATTTGTAAGGTTTCATGAACATGCTCCACGTTTGAGCTGGATTTTTTACTGGGACTGGCAAGTCGTGTTCTTCCGAAGACGAATATAGTTCTGATTCAAATCCGACGCATCCTTCAAGAGTTGCTTCCAAATTCGTTTTCAACAATTCTTCACATATTTGTTGTTCATTATTTTTATCTAAAAAGTCATACAAGAATCTTGCTTCACGAGGCCAGTAAACGCAAGTATGATATTGATTATCATTGACATAATATTTGTCTCTGTCAATTGTTTTTATTCCAAAAAGTTGTCCATTTCTCTTTATAAAAATGTCTTTAATTTTTTCTAAAATTTCAGTTCTTTCTTTCTGGAAGAGTTCCGGAGCATAATAGTGCTTCTCTAAAGTTAAAACATTTAATTCATCATGTTTTTTACCAGTAATCGCGTGAGTAAATCCCCTGAATTTATCTTTGAATTCATTCTGATCAATTACTTCAACCGCATATTCTGTTTCTATTTTATATGCCATGGCGTTTATTTCTGCCAATGATGCTTTTTCACTTAATGGTTCTAAAGTACGAATGCTTTTTTCCCCATCAGAATGCAAAATACAATCAGTCCAAGAATCATTTGGATTACAATATATCAATCCATTTTCTCTATATTCTCTAGCAAAGTTTGCAGCGATCTGTAATCCTTTAAGAAATACGCTGTCATCATACTTCGAGTATTGTTTTAGTAACAATATTAATTCTAGATTTTGATCAATTCCGCCATATTCATTACTATTAAGTATTAATGGTAATTTTTCTTGTCTTAGTGTTTTGATTAAGTTGTAAATTATTTTTCTAGTAAATCTTGGTCTATATTTTATAAAATATTCTAATTCCTGATTCATAATATGAACGCAATCTCTAGCCCAAGGTTTTCTAAACCACAAGCTTCCCGAGTCTAAATATTCATTAAAGTCAAATTTGTAAATTAAATTATATAATCTAAGAGAAAGTGCTTTAGTTAATTCTTTTCCAAATTTTTCCTGATAAAAGTCAAGCATCGGCTTCTCGCTTTTTATTATTTTTAAATAATTTTGTTTTTCAAACAATTCTGAAAAAGTAGAAGAACTTCTTGGGAGTAATACGGTTGAAAATCTTAGTAAATGTTTTCTTTTCTCTGGAAACTCAAAGATACCGTAAGATTTTATTTTATTCTGTGCTGGTATAAATTTTTTATCATAATCCCTAAAACCCCAGCCCAATTTGTAATTCCAATTCAATTCCTCATATTCTTCTTTGAATTTTGAATCATTTCCTGCAGTTCTTACCTTATATGATTCAACCTGTACCGAAGAATCTGAATTCAAATGAGATTTTTCTGGATAAAATGTTCTTATTTTTAATGGAAAATTCTTTTCACTTGAAAAGGTTACATAAAGAGTTTGCTCTAACCTGTCTAATGAATAAATTGCCAGTATTTTTTGATTTTCTAAAGAATATTCTACTTCAAAATGCCAAGGCATTATTCTATTTTCGCTTGATTTTATTTCTTGCCCGAAAGAATAGAAAATATTTTCAATTAATTTAGTAGTATTGTTTTTTTCATCTTGAATTGTTAATCCTTCTAAAGCATAATCTTTATTGAAACCAACGTATTCTTTTATTTTTATTGGAAATACGGAAGTCATGAATTCCATATTTGGGCTTCTAAGCAATATCCTCTGTGAGCTAGCGAAATCATTAATCGGATTCTCTTGATTGCTTAATTTAATGAAACTCAATTATTTTATCAGCCCAAATTTCATTTTCAAGCCTGTTCCTTCAACGTTTATTTTCGATTCTCTTGCAAGCCAACCTAGGGCTCCGTATATTTGATTTTGGCTCATTTTTGTTTTGCTCATTAGCTGCGGAATGCTTAGAAGGCCGTTTTCATTTAGAACTTTCCAAACAATTCCTGCTTTACTCCCAAAATATTCTTCTGAACTACTCATTCTTTCACCACCTTACATTCTTCACCGCATCCATCAATGGTTTTTTCATACATGCTAAAAATATTTTTACATACCGTGTGCCATTCAAAAGAATGGCTTTTTACTCTCTCTGAACCTCCAACAGAAACCTTTTTTCTTATTTCAGGTTCATTTATTATTAACGATATGATGTCGGCTAGATATCTTGGATTCAACATAAACAAGTCTTCTTCCATAGGGACTTTAAATCCATTAACTCCATTTTTTATAACTTCATGCATTCCTCCAGTATCTCCTACTACTACTGTAGGTCCAGTGACTCCATTCATTTCACAAGCTAGATCGGCAGCTAAACCTTCAAGAGTAACTAATCCAAATGGTTCATAAAGCGAAGGCAAGGTTATGATATCTGCTGCGCAGAAAATACTTTTTTTCATTTCTTCATTTATCCAACCCTCGTAGATCATTGTTGATTCTCCAATTCCTAGAGAATTTATTTTGTTTTGGAATTGTTGTTCTTCTTCCTTACTCATCACTGAAAAAATTATTAGTGCAGTATCATTTCTTTTGAGTAACGAATACGCTTCTAACAATTGATTCAAACCTTTTCTGTATTCTGTCCTACCTTCAAATATAATGTAGTATTCTTTTCCAGGTAGCATTTTTTTGAGAACTTGTCTTCCATTTTTTATCATTTGCTTATTTACTTGCATCCAAGATTCTAGGCTTATTCCGTTTGGAATGCCCGCAATGTTGTTTGTTATTAGTTCTAGATCTTCGCTTTCTAGAAGTAAGAACTGTTCATACTTTCTTTGTTTTTCAAGTTGAGAATTAAACCATTCTTCGCTTCTGATTGGTTTTAGTTCTTTAACTAATTCTTGAACTAAAGGAAGTAGTTTGAAAACTTCATATTTTGCCTCACTGCAGCTAACCCCTTGAATGTAGTCTGCCTCCATTAGTGAAGCAGTTTCAATTCGAAGCGGAGGGCTTTCCAAGTCAGGATTTCCTAGACTTCTACCGAATTCTCCAGAATGGAATCTACATAGTAAGGGTATTTGTAATTCTTCTTTAGCTAGAAATCCTGCTGGAAATGCAAGCCAATCCTGAGCGTCTATTAACGTAAATTTTTCTTTTATTGCCTGATATTCTTTAGCTACCATTGGAACATATTTCCAAAAAGCATTTAGCGTATGGTAATACCCCCAATTAGTTGTTTTGTCACTTTTTATTCTATATTTTTCCCACAGCATTTTATGAAATTCGTTTTTTTCATTTTCATCAAGTAATGCCTCTATAAAATATGCCTTCTCTCCACCCCTAGTTCCTTCATAAATTTTTACTTTTGGTTCCCGCTCCATGAATTTTTTAAAATCTTCACTTAAGATCAAATCTCCAGGTTCTGTTAACGGGTCTTTTAAACTAAAAATTACGGGTTCGAAATCAGTTTCTTTTTCTAAAAGCAAAGATTTCCATGCAGGAATAAATTCTATTGCAAATCTGAACAAACCTCCGAAAGGCTTATGTAATTCCGTTGTCAAAAACAAAACTTTTTTCATACTAACACCTTTTCATTATTTTCTTGAGAATATTCTTTTACTTTTTCTTTAAATTGGTCCATAAGTACAGAATATTCTACAAAATTTTCGTAAGCATTCTGTCCTTTGTAAGGAGAAAAATAGTTGTGAACGTCTTGATCGTCTAAACTTTTAGTACATAGGTAATGTAAGTGATCAGAAGTCTGTAGTTTTCTGTAATCTTTTAGCAATTCTGGTCTGTTTACTTTTTTAATAGGGATTGCAAGGTCTTCTAGTTCTTTGAAAATTCTTTTCTGCATCCTGTTACCTAACCAAGCACTTTCATCTCTTTCCATATCGGCCCATGAAATGGTTTGAGGAACACTTATTTCGTCTCTGACTGGTATTTTATTACAAGTTTCTTGTATTTTCAAAGTCTCTATTTTTTCATTTTTTAATGCGTTGGGCAGATATTTTAAGAAATTTAATATTCCAGTGTCTTCCCAATGGTGTTCTCCGAATGTTTCATAATCCATGAAAATATTTGCTACATCTCCTGGAGAGTTTTTGATCCAGCCCGTATATTTTTCAGTTGTTAGTGGAAATTCACTCCAACTTTTTTGTGAAAATCTGTACCCTACGTCATCACTCAAAGGATAATTTCTCATTAGTAATTTCATTTTTGAAGGAGATTCGTACAAGTAGTTTGGACTTTTATAACCGAGTATTCTTTCAACTCCTTCTGTTATGATATTTTTGAAGCCTAGTTTTTTGGCTCTTGCTGCAATTTCATTATTGTATAATGCTTCGGTATTTCTGAATGTAGTTGGATGTTGACCGAACACTTCATTGATTTTTTCAGAGTGTTCTTTAACTTGTTCCTGAAATTCTGTGTCTTCCTTGAATAACGATGCTAGAGAATGGTAGTAAGTTTCTCCGAGTATTTCTACTTGTCCCGTATCCGTTAATTTTTTGAAGGAATCTAAAACTTCTGAATTATATTTATAACATTGTTCTATGAATGTTCCAGTAATGCTTAAATTAAATTTGAATTCAGGCTGCGAATTCAAGTTATCTAATAATATTTTATTAGCTTTCAAGTAGCACTGTCTCGTTGCTTTTTCGAAATAATGTTTGTTCATTTCTTCATCGAAGAAATTGTTTGAAGTTTCGAAGAGTCCGCGTTTCTTTAGTCTAAACGGCTGATGTACGTGAAAATAAAGTATTGTTTTTTCAACCATGGCCTATCGCCTGCTCGTATATTTTTTTTGTATCTCTTCCTGCGTCATCCCACGTGTAATTTCTTAATTCCTTGAATCCCCTTTCAGCCATTTCTTCACGTAATTCTTGGTAAGTTAGCGCTGAAAGAATTGAAGCAGCCATTTTTTCAGTATCCCAAAAGTCAATTCTTATTGCGGTCTTAGCTACTTCGGCAACCCCTGAAGTTTTACTTATTATTATCGGTGTTTTTTGAGCCATTGATTCTAAAGCTACTATCCCAAAAGGTTCTGAAACACTAGGCATTACGAAAATATCACATTGCTTGTATACTTCCTTTATTTCATTTTGATCTACGAAACCAAGAAAAGAAACAGATTCTTCTATGCCTAAGTCAAAAGTTAGTTCAATTAACTTTGGAAGTAGTTCCCCTTTTCCTGCTATTAAGAACTGAACGTCATGTTTTTTTTCTAGAACTAGTTTGGCTGCTTTTAAGAAGAATTCAACACCCTTTTGAACGGTTAATCTTCCGGCAAATAGTACCTTGTTAGTCTTTTGTTTAAAGGGTTCTTCGCTTGGAATTGGAACGGAATTGTATATTACCGTTATTTTATAATATGGAATGCCGAAAGATTCGAGTTTTTTCTTAGTATAGTTACTTACAGTGATTATTGCGTCAGCTTCACGGCAGGCTTGTAGTTCTAATTCAAGAATTTGATTCCATGGGTGTCCCCCTGTTCTATCGTCTTCAGTAGCATGAATGGTCATGATTAATGGAATTCCTAGTTTTTTCTTTAATTCTCTTCCAGCAATGCTTGTAAGCCAATCCTGACAATGTATTGCATCAAAATTATGTTCATTTTCAAATTTTCTTATTATTCCCGCGTTTATTTTATAAACTTCATTGAAAAATCCAGTATTGAAAAATGAGTCATAGTTTCCTAGAACAGTAGCTGCATCTAATTGAACTAAATTTAACCAATCGTATTTGTTTTGAATTCTTCTGTTAGTCATTACAAAGGTTACGGAAATATTTTGTTTTGCTAATGCTTTAGTTAAATGATAACAATGCGTAGCTAAACCACCGGTTATCGCAGGTGGAAATTCCCATCCAAGCATTAAAATTCGGAGCACTAGACGTCAATTAAATTAGTTTGTGTGTCTTTAAATACTTTTTTAGTCAAAAGGGGACATTTAGACGGTTATTTTTCGTTTTCGGGGTTTTATATCAACTAGTTTTTATGCTGGTTATCTTTGCTAATAATGCTTCTAATTGTATTCTTTCATTACTTCCTTCTGTTATTCTATAATCTGTTTCTCCTATGTAATCTATAATCTTTAATTTTTCCTTGTCACTAATTTTATCTAAAGTTATTACTTGTCTAAACATTTGACTTGCAACGTCTTGAGCGGACATTCCATATCTTATCATTAGTTCATCCAGATTCTTTCTTGCAGTTAGAAAGTCGCCTTCTAATGCTTTTAATATCATGGTTTCAATTTCATGAGGTCTTGCCCTTGAAGCGACAGTATAGATGTCTTTTTCATCAATTTTCTTGGTGTCCGTACTTGCTCCTTGAATACAGTTGGTGGCTTTTCTAGCATCACCATTAGCAATATAGACAATAGCTTTCAAACCGTCTTCAGTAATCTCAATATTTTCTTGTTTTGCAATATGTTTTACTACTTTAATGATGTCTTCATCATTCAATCCCGTGAATCTAAATACTGCGCATCTAGATTGAATTGGTTCTATAATTTTTGATGAATAATTAGCTCCTAAGATGAATCTCGTATTACTAGAGAACTTTTCCATAGTTCTCCTTAGGGCCTGTTGAGCATCATCAGTTAATGCATCTGCTTCATCTAAGAAAATTATTTTGAAAGGAAGACTGCTTAAGCCCATTGTTCTAGCAAAATCCTTTATTTTTCCTCTTACGATGTCTATTCCACGTTCATCTGAAGCATTTAATTCCAGGAAAGACTGTTTTGCCTCATCTCCAAAAAGTTCCCTAACTAAGGCTAAGACACAAGTAGTTTTTCCTACTCCTGGAGGCCCGACAAATAATAAATGGGGCAAATTTCTTTCTTTAACATAATATTCTAGTTTTTCAACAATATTTTTGTGACCAATAACTTCTTTTAGTTTTTTAGGTCTATATTTTTCAATCCAAGGTTCAAACTCTTCGTTCATTAAATTCACTTTTTGTAATGGTAATTACTTATCAGTTAAAGTATTTCAAGTTAACCCTCCACTAAATTGTAAAAATTATTAAAGTGGTATTGTTTACTTAGTTTTATGAAAATAATTGTAAGTACTACCGATTCAATTCCCGGTTGGTTGATTTTAGAACACGTTGGAATTGCTTGGGGTTCCAGTGTTAAAACAAAACACATCATTCGCGAATTTGTTTCTCTAACCAAGAGTTTTATAGGTGGAAACATTAGAGATTATTCTTCAGTTCTTAATGAATCTAGGAGTGCTGCATTACAGGATTTAATAGTTCAAGCAGAGAAAATTGGCGGTAATGCAATAATAGGGCTTAATTTTACTACAAGCAGTCTTTCTTCTGGTCTAGTTGAAGTTTGTGCTTATGGGACGGTTGTCAAAGCCAAACGATTGAAAACATCAAGGTAGCTTATTTTAAAATATTTAAGATAAAATCTCCAAAAAATACGGAGTAAATCAATCCAATAAGAATGTAAGGTACTAGTCTCGGAAGAAAATAATAATTTTTCACAGTGCCCCTTAGGTTTTCTTTTTGTTTTCCTGTTGCTAGGATTTTCTTTTCGATTCCATTCTTTTTTACAATTACAATGTCTTCATCCATGACTTCTTTTGCGTTAACAGTTTGAATTATTATTGAATTAATTGATTTTTCGAATACTTTAAAGAAGATCATTATAATTTCAACCACTAAAAGAAGCATTGTTAATTTTATTTGATTAAAGTAAAGTAGAAAAACATCTAAGATAATGTATAACATTATGTAAAACTTAGCTTTGTTGAATTCTGGAATTAATTTTTTATTCAATGTAATGAAGACAAGATAAGTAATAGTACTCCCTAGTGTTAAGAATAACATTGAGTTAATGAATACTGTTAAGACGAATGGAAAAACGTTCGGAATTAATGCTATTTGCGGTTGGAACGGAATTAATAGATGGATTGCAAGAAAAGCAACAATATCTCCAGAACCAACTTGTCCTAATTTGTTTAAAATAAAACCAAGAGCTAAAATAATCAATCCAGTTACAGAGTAAAAAATCGCTTGAATAGCATTTAGATTAAAATAATTTAATATTAGTCCCAAAATTCCTAGTCCGAGTAAAAGCCAGTCGTCAACATAACTGGTCTTGTAATCTTGAAAAGCTGCTACCGAGAAAATGAGTATTGCTATAATGATTATTATTGTTTCAAACATTGCTTACCCTGTTTTATCTAAGTCTTTCATCATTTTTTCAAGTTGAGGATTATTCTTGAATTTTGACATTAAGCCTCTATTCTTTCCAAAGCCTTTCATCATTTTATTTATTTTCTCGAAATTAGTAACCATTTCTTTAACTTCATCTGGTTTCAAACCTGCTCCCTTAGCAACTCTTTCCTGCCTGCTTCGTTCTTTCATTAATTCTGTTTCAGTTCTTTCTTTTGCAGTCATTGAATTGTAAGCATTTTCAAAAACTTTCAATTTTTCTTCGCTCTTTCCAACGAACTCTTCGGGAATATCATATACTCCCATCATTTGCATTATACTCTTTAATGGACCCATTTTTTTCATTGATTTTAGTTGTTCAATAAACGTAGCGTAGTCTAATTTTTGAGGTAATTCTTTCGGAACTTTGATTTCCTTAGCTTTTTCCAAAAGAGTTTCAAAATCAGGAAAACCAAGTAATGTGGAAACGAATTTCTTAGGATCGTACGCAGTCAAGTCTTCAGGCTTTTCCCCAGTTCCTAAGAATAATATTCTAGATCCAGAAGCTGCTACGGCACTCAAAACTCCTCCTCCCTTAGCGCTTCCATCCATTTTAGTGGCAATTACTCCTGTAACATTATGTAAAACATTCTTGAATTCAGTGGCCTGCTTGAAGGCAACCTGTCCAATATCTCCGGATACTACTAATATTTTTTCATCAGGCTGAAATTCATTATCAATTACTTTTAGTTCGTCAGCGAGTTCCTGATCGAAAGCACTTCTTCCAGCAGTGTCAAAAATAATGACATCTTCTTTTTCCTTGCGTTCCTTTAGTGCTTTTAAAATTTCTTTAATGTTTTTAGCTCTAACATCAAGAAAACTAACTTAAATTTGTTCTGAAATTTGCTTTAAATGCTCGAAAGCCGCAGGACGATGAACGTCACCCGGAATTAAAAGAACTTTCAAACCTCTTGAAGAATAATATTTAGCTAATTTTCCGGCACTAGTAGTTTTTCCTGAACCGAAGAGCCCAGCTAGCAATATTTTTTTTGGTTTAATTTCAGGAGTATATTTTTCTCCTAAGATTTTTACTAGTTCTTCGTAGACTGTTGAAACTACAAATTCTTTGAAGCCGAAGCCTTCCTGTCTTTTAACTAAACATTTTTCTTCTAATGATTTAGAGAAAGTTAGAACTAGTTTGACGTTAACGTCATTAGAAATTAAAGTTCTCTGGAGTTCTTTGATTAATTCTTTGATAGATGCTTCATCAGCAACTCCCCCGGAAAACTTTCTAATAATGCCTCTAATGCTTTCCCCTAAACTCATGTTAATATGATATGAAAGTAGATGGTTTTTATTGTTTTGAAGTGGACTCGGCGGGATTTGAACCCACAACCTCACGCTTGCGGAGCGTGCGAACTACCGTTATTCTACGAGCCCATATTATAATTAGTTTTTTTAAGAAATTTAAACTAAGCCGACTTCTTCTACTTGAATGCTTTCTACTCCTGGAACTTTGGAAACAATTTCTTCGTAATCTCTACTTAAACTGTCTTCGCAAATAAAACTAGCTTTAATGATTTTAGTTCCAAAAACATAATCTTCAATTTTTGCACTATTAAATCCTTCGACTTTTTTTAATTCTTCAATTAATGCTTCTTGACTTGTTCCTTCAGCATTGTTTATTCTAAGCACTGTAATTACTTTACCCATTATGAAAAACCTCTTTCACTATTTTGTTTTTCTTTATTAATAGATTTATCTTTTTAGTTTCGAAAGTAGTTGGGAATGTAATTTCATAAACTCTTCTCCTGCATTTTGAATTGTTTGTTTTATTTTGCTTCTGTCTATGAAGTAGTCTTTATAGTAGTTCGGTTTTAGTTTGAAAACTTTTTCCAGTCCTGTATGGAGGAAGCCTATGCTTTCACGTCTATTAAACACGGTAGGTGTCATAGGTATTTCAACATGTCTTTTTCCAGCTAATTCTAGAGCTAAGCCTATCAGAACATTTGCTGGATGTATTCCGGAATTTTTTGCTTCAAAACGATAAATGTCGCTTCTTTTACCTTTCTTTCCTTGTATTTTTGCTATTATTATTTTATTTTTTTCTGCAAGTATTCCAAGTCTCATTATTTCTTTTTCGTCTTTTTTTAGTACTAAGTCAAATCCACTAAAACTTTCGTATATTCCATCTTCAATGTGATATGTAAATCCGTTGTGTTCTATTATTGGTTTTTTATTCAAATCATTCAAGTGTTTTTTGAGAATTTTCTTTAAGTTTGAATATCTTTCTTGGAAGTGGCTTGCATTTCTAGTGTTTTTAAAATAGGTCTGGTTTTTAGTTTCTAATTCGGGATATTTTTTCAATATTTTAGCTAATTGTAACGTGTTTTTATAATCTGAATTTTCCCATATCCAGTGGTTTTTAGCTATTTGTGAAGCTTCTTTTAGTTTAGAAACTTTTTTGGCATATTTTTCAACATCACTTATGCTTGAACTCCGCCATAGGGGATAATATTGAGTGTAAACCCATAATGGTAACTCTTTATGAATTTCTTTTAATTCTTCAAGAGGAAGTTCTGTCAAACTATTTGCTAATGTTTCTCTATCTTGTTTTGGTAATTTGTCTAATTGTTTTGGCTCAAGTTCGGTATTTCCGTGTTTGTTTTCAATTTGTTCTAAACTTTGAATGCTTTCTGGCAATACAATTTTTCGTGAAAGAGTGTAAATATTCAAATCGTTTATTTTCACTAACTTATATCTTTTAGCCTGTTCAAAATACTTTCTGAGGGCTTGTAGTATAACCTGGTTAGAACGAGAGCTTGCGAAGCTTTTGATCTGGGTTCGAATCCCAGCGGGCCCGTTTAATATTTTTTACTTACTAAAAAGCCTGAGTTATCTTCTACGTATGCTTTGTTGCAATTATTGCATCTAAAATCTTTTGAACCTGAATTGTATTGTATCGGAATAGTATATCCATCAGTATTCAAACAGTTTGGACAAATTGCTTCAGCTTTAACTACCATTTTAAGTGCACCTTTGAAAACATTTTAATGTTTTGTTACATTACTGTTACACGTGAGAAAGTTATTATTTTTACTGTTGGCCTTATTTTGCTTTTCTGCGGCTTCTAACGTTAAAATTAGCATGTATGTTTTGAATATTGGCAAAATAGATTATTCTACTGGTACTTTTACTGCTGATTTTTATTTAGATTTTATTTGTCCAGATAATTCGTGTATGAATGATTCTTTTGAGTTTACTAACGGACGTGCTTCTTCAGTTGATGAAATAATTAACACGACAAATGAAAGTTTCTACAGGGTTTTTGGTACTTTTACTTCAAATTTGGATTTCCAGAAGTTTCCCTTCGATGAGCAAGAAATTCAAATAAAATTGGAAGATAGAGTCCAATCAACTGACACTTTGAATTATGTATGGGACAATTCTCAATCTGGTTTAGATTCTCAAGTGTTACTTTCAGGTTGGAATTTTAAACAATGGAATGCGACGATTTTACAACACTTTTACCCTCCTTATAATCAAACTTATTCTCAGGCAATTTTTTCAATGGACTTAGAAAAACCTAAAGTAAA
>CABMDW010000012.1 GCA_902385045.1 uncultured archaeon
CGCGACTGCTGCACCCCGTAGGGCTTGGGCCCTTATCTCAGTGCCCATCTGGGGGATACTACTCCCATAGCCCCTACTGATTATTGGTTTGGTGAGCCGTTACCTCACCAACAGCCTAATCAGCCGCAGTCCCATCCTAATGCAGTACTCCTTAGAATTCAGGTACTTTTTTCACCTACAAACAATTCCAGTTTTGTAGGAGTATAGGATATTAGCCACAGTTTCCCGTGGTTATGTCCTTCATTAGGGTAGGTTGACTACGTGTTACTCAGCCGTACGCCAAGACTAGAACTCTAGTCTTAAGACTTGCATGTCTTAGTCGCAATCCGATAGCAGTGCCCTCCAGCAGGATCAACTGGAGTCTTTAACACCGAAAAAATTGAGATTTTTCTATGATTACGTTTACGCAAATTAGTTCTTACTTAAAAAAATTTTGGCAATTATTAATTCAATTGTCTCCTTCGACTATAATTTAGTCGAAAGATTTTTTTTCTTACCATTTCAAGTCGAAATACAACCTAGATAGAATTATCTAGTGACTCGTTGATTTCCCATGACCGTGAAATTTTATTTTGAGATCATTTCATTGCAAAAAGCTAATGATCGTTTATTCCACGGAGAAAGTATACTAATTTAGACGAAAATAGTTTATAAAGCTTTAGATTTATTTAGGTTTTTGAAATTAATGTTTTTACGAGGGGAAATATTATGTAAACGAAATCCTTTTTATATTAATATTTTTTAAGCTTTTTTTATTTATAATTTTTACAGTTTATTTTAAAATTTTTTTATGTTAAATCTTATTCAAGTATTTCAACTGAATCAATTATTCCATCGTTGTTTTCATCAAATCCTTCGATTATTCTGGCGTACATTCCGTTTTTTTCAGTGCAAAGTTTATCTGTTTTTTTAAGTATTGCAAGAATTGCTGCTCGCGTTCCATGCTGATTGTTTCCTGCTACGAGCATTATTTTCTTTGACTTGTTAAAAGGATTTTCAATGACTTCAATTACTCCATTATTAGTGTTATAAACTTTTCCCGTTATTTTAGAGTACAAATCAAAATTTTCATTAAATTTTATTGGAAGCTTGTCATTGATTTCTTCTACCATTGAATTTACTTTAGGTCCTCCGACTAGAATCAAATTTTCCTTCTTATTTTTTTCAGTAGCTTCAACATCAAGTAAATATAATGGATAATCGAAAGAATAATTTGCTCCAATGTAAGCCGATAATTCCGAGACGCAGAATTCACTTGCTTTAGCTCTATATTTTCCATGTGGTTCTGGGCTTCCTACAATTATTTTTGCGTCAAAAAAATTAGTGAAATTAAATGCTCTGAATAATTTTTCTTCGGCATGCTTATTAGCTTTGAAAGGAACTCCTTTTTCACCAATTTTTACGGTTAATGCAGAGTAATCGCAAACATATTTCTTAGCTATTCCTCCTTGCTTTTCTTCGTAGCCTTGAACTTTTATTAGACCTGCGTTTTCAAGTATTTTGAAGTGATAATAAATTTTTTGAGCTTCTTGCTTGAGTAATTTAGCTACTTGAGTGGCATACATTGGTTCTTTGGCCAGTATTTTTAAGATTTCAATTCGTTCTTCAGATAGTACTGAGAAGTCTTTTCCCTCAATGCTTTTGCTTTGAAACGCTTTTCCGTCTTCGACTAACATGTCCATAAACTACGACCACTATGATTTTTTTAATAGTATTATGACTATTTTTTTAAATAATTATCGTTTTTAGTTATAATATTCTTTTGGTAGTAAAAGAAATTCTTTTTCGGGCTTTATATTCAATTAAATTGTCGTATTATTACTCATCATTTGTTGTATGCTCGTGAACACCCACGGGATTGGTATGTGTTGGAAAGGCTTCGGAACCATCTCATTATGATTGTTCGCGGAGGGTTGGGTTGAGAACCTGGATGAAGCGTTTTATGGTTCTGGAGCTTTCCTCACATTAGAAATCGCATGATTTTTAACTAATTTTCGCGTAATATATTCGTTAAATGATATCAAAAGATTATTTTAAACAAGAGTTTGCCAAAAATCCTTCAACTTATTATGAAGTTAAAGTTTTCAAGGAGCAGGGTTTTCAAAGAAGTACTTGTAGTATTTGCGGAAAAAACTACTGGTCTTTAAAGCCTGAAGAAAAAGATTGTGGAGATTCAAGTCATACTTCTTATTCTTTTTTTAGGGACAAACCTAGGAGAATTAGTTATGAAGATTTTTGGAAAAAATTTTCAGGCTTTTTCAAGGAAAATGGTCATGCTGAAGTTTCAAGATATCCGGTCTTATCAAGATGGAGAGATGACTTGTATTTTACTATTGCCTCGATTGTTGACTTTCAGAGGTTAGAGAAAGGAAAAATTGTTTTCGAGTACCCGAAAAACCCGTTAATAGTTCCGCAAATGTTCTTAAGATTTGGTGACATTCCCAATGTAGGAGTAACTGGAAGACATTTGTCATGCTTTATGATGGCAGGACAACATTCTTTCAAAAATAAATTAAAGCCAAATGAAGGATACTGGAAAGATGAATGCATTAAATATAATTATGAATTCTTGACGAAAGTATTGGAAGTAAAAAAAGAAGAATTAAAGTATGGTGAAGACGTTTGGGCAATGCCTGACTTTTCAGCTTACGGCCCATGCATTGAAAGTTTTTCAGGAGGGCTAGAAATAGTCAATAGCGTTCTAATGCAATACTATTGGGATTATGAAAAATCATTGCAACAAGAATTACCAGTAAGAGTAATTGACGTTGGCTGGGGATTTGAAAGACTAATGTGGTTTTACTCTGGACACAATAACATTTACGAAAGCATTTTCTACAATCAAATTGACTTAATGAAAGAAAATTCCGGAATAGAATTTGAATCAGACGTAGTAAAAACTTATTCAAAGAATTGCAGCGTACTAGATTTTGAGAGTTCTCATTTGTCATTAAAGCAGGAAGAAGAATTTTCTAAACTACTTGGAATTAATTTCGCTGATTACGAAAAGAAAATCAAGCCACTACAGGGAGTTTATGCCATTGCAGATCACTCGAGAGCATTATTACTTGCATTAAGTGATGGAGCCTTGCCTTCAAACACTGGAGGAGGATATAATCTAAGAGTAATTCTAAGAAGAAGCTTGGATTTCATCAAAAGAAATGATTTTACTTTCAGTTTGTTTGACGTAATGGAAAGTCATTCTGAAGATTTGAAAAACTTGTTCCCAGAAACCAAAGAAAACTTGAATGAAATCCAAGAAATAATTGAATTTGAAGAGAAGAAGTACAAGGAAACTTTGGGAAAAAATGAAAAACTAGCTACAACTATAATTCAAAATCCTGCCAAGATTACTACTCCAAAATTATTAGAATATTATGAGTCAAACGGTTTAACGCCTGAAGTAATTGAAAACACTGCATTAACTCTAAAAGAAAAAGTTGAAATTCCAGGGGAATTCTACAAACTATTAAGCGAAAGACATGGCGACAAAAAACGAAAGCCAAAGAAACAATCAGACTTGAACTTACCTAATACAAAATTAATATACTATACTGATGAAAAAATGTTTGATGCTAGCGCCCAAGTATTATTCATAGGCAATAAGAAAGATGAAGAAAAAGGAATCACTGAAGAAACGCCTTTCGTGGTTCTCGATAAAACCATTTTCTATCCAGAAGGAGGAGGACAAATGTATGACAAAGGATTCATTCATGATGTCAAAGTAATTAACGTTCAAAAGGAAGGAGACCTTGTCCTACATTATTTAGATAAGGAACCCAATTTTGATGTTGGAAGTACAGTACCGTTATTAGTTGACGATAAAAGAAGAAATCACATTATCAAACACCATACTGCAACTCACTTGACAATACAAAGTGCTAAAAGATTATTCGGAAATCACGTGTGGCAGACTGGAAGTAATAAAGACGAGGACATTGCACACGTCGACATTACACATTATCAAAAATTAAATAAAGATCAACTAATTGAATTAGAAGATTTAGTCAACTTGAAAATTTTAGAAGACTTAAACGTTAAAGCAGAAGAAGTTGACAGAGGAGAAGCAGAAAGAAAATACGGCTTTAGATTATATCAAGGAGCAGGAGCAATATCGAATATACTAAGAATAGTTAGCATTTATGACGAGAATTCAATTATTTATGATGTTGAAGCGTGTGGAGGACTGCACGTGAAAAAAACAAGTGAAATAAACTTGTACAAAATAGTAAAACAAGAACAAATTCAAGACGGGGTGTTGAGATTGTACTATAAAGCAGGAGAAAAAGCATTAGAATATTCTAGACAACTAGAAGAATTAGTAGATCAAGCAATTGTAACATTGCCTGGCTCAAGCAAAGAAAAACTCATTCCAACAATACAAAAACTAGTTTCAGAAAGTCAAAACCAAAGAAAAGAATTAAGTGAATTAAAGGAAAGTGTTGCATTACTTGAAGCTGATAAAATTAATTTATTATCAAAAGAACCGGTAATTGTCTCAAGAGTCTTCTACGATGACTTTACAGCTTTAAAAATTAGTGAAAATCTCAAGAAGTTAGGAAGAGATAATGTAATAATTTCCAAGACGAATTCAGTCTTTGCCTCAACGACAAAAGAATCAACTAATAATGCAGTTGAATTAGTAAAACAGAATGAAGGAACGGGTGGAGGTTCAAAGGAATTCGCTCAAGGAAAAATTAAAGTTTAATTTATTTTTCCGTTTTCTTTTAGTCTGCAGACTTTAATGTTTAGTTTTTTAGCTCTGCTTGCAAGAAGATCATCTGCAGTTGCTATTCCTGCTTTTTCTTTTTCAGCTAATTCAAGAACACTGTCATCATGTTCAGTTTCAGTTTCAAAAACCTTGATTTGAAGTTGCTTGAGCAAAATTACAGCTACTGCCGCTTTGACTCCACGCTTAGTACTTTCCTTAGAAATTGACTCTAATTCATCAAGAATGCTTTTAGTTGTAATGAGTTCAACTTGTTCTTCTAGAATAAATTCTTTCAAATCCTTCTTTCTCTCTACTACCTGAATCAAAAAACTAGAATCTAAAACTATTTTCATTGACATTATTAGTCTTCGTAGAGTTTTTATTTATTAGCGTGTAAAATAGTTTACTAGAAACTTAATCTTTAGTGGAAAGTTTTTACGTAAGGGCTGTTAGCTCAGTCTGGTAGAGTAGCTGGCTTTTAACCAGTTGGTCATGGGTTCGAATCCCATACAGCCCGCTAACTTTCTTTAAATTTTATTTAGTATAAAACTAATTCTTAAATTGTAAGTTATGCTGCCATGTTTCAAATGAGATTCTCCATCAAAGTAAGCATTTGAAACCCGAGTAATAGTTGCTATTAACGGATAAATTCTGGTTTCTGTTGAACTCACTAATCCTTTAAGTTGAAAACCGAAACCATTGCTTGGTTTGCTGATTAATTGACTATAATCGTTTACTACAAAAGTTTTCTTGTTATCATTTTCACTAGCTAAAACAAATATGCTATTTGAATTAGTCTTACTAGTTTCCAAACTGAACCTCAATTCCGCTTGAGTTCTAATTGTTGTTGGAATATTACTAAAATCTTGTTGAATGTCTTTTTCTTTAGGTTCATTAAACTGATTTGTATTATCAGATTTAACATAAGGTATGAATGCAGTAATCCAATTTTGTTTTTGTTTTGTAACTCCCAATAAAACACTCTTTTGATCATATCTCGATTCTAGTTTAGCCTGAGGTAAACCTTTATCCGCATCCAATAAGTGGACATCATATAAAGTAATGTAATTTGGTTTCAAATTATAGGTAATATATTTTTCAGTGTCAAAAGAAACAAACTTATCCATACTCAAATTTGCGTTCATAATACACCAATATTCTCCTTTTTTCAATGGATATTCTACGCTTGAATTATAACAATTCA
>CABMDW010000013.1 GCA_902385045.1 uncultured archaeon
GGCAAAGTTTGGAGCAATAAAAATCTAACTATAGATATGATAGAGAATACGTCTAAACGTCCTGATTGGAGTGAGTTATCTCAAAATTTATCTATCAATGATGAGTTTTGTGAAAACCACTTAGATGAGTTAGAATGGAAATACATTTTTACCAATACATCAATTTCATTTCAATTTCTAGCTAAACATATTGATAAAATCCAACACAAACAACAGCTATGTCGTAATAGAATGATATATGATAGGTTCTTGGATTGTTTTCAAACTAAACAACATTTATTCTGTTTATCATCTAATCCAGCTTTAACACCTGTTTTCTTTGAACGAAATTTAAAACGTAAAATATGGTCATCACCAGTGTATGAAAACTCATTCGTTCCACAAACTAAGATTGATTACTTTCTAGATTACTTAAATAATTGAATGTTTTTTATCTGAATGTATAAACATTATATCATGTCTCTAACTACTCATCATCTAAATATCAGACAGTTCATTGAGGCTTATAATAATGTCTCTGAGAATTTTAACATTAACATTCCTACATTTCAAAGAGGATTAGTTTGGTCTGAGAAACAAAACTATGACTTCATCGATTCACTTTATAGAAACTACCCAATTCAATCACTAACTTTAGTTAGACATGATTTCAACCATAAGCTATATGACATGATTGATGGTCTCCAACGAAGTAATGCTATTTATACATATTACTATGACCCATTTGGTACTAAGTATTGTAGAGATATGTTTGATGATTTATATAGAGAACGAATTTCTATCTTATGGAACTCAAAGTATATAAACACACCAATTGTCAATGATAAAAATAGAGAAGATATCTATGATGAGATTTTAAATCTAAAGAAGTTAAGGAAGATGTTTAAAAAGTTTGATTATGACAGTTTGGTATCTTTGAAGTTCAAATCAGACCTTAGTTATATCTCCAAAACTCTAGATGATTATGTCAAAGTTGATTATGATAAGTCATTTATCATTTCTAGTTTAAAGACTAGTTTAACTGAATTTATTTCATCTAGCATTCAAATTGATAACTATAATGACATCATTTGCTCACTTTATATTCCAAAAGACACAGCTGACAAAGTTAGATTACTTCAAAGGGTAAATTTTGGCGGGACTAAACTACCTAAACGATTTATGACAGAAGCATTATGGGATATGAAACTTATATCAATCAATGATGATGACATTGAAGCTAGCATTAGAATCAACAAACTAAAGACAAACAAAAATCTACATATCACTGATGTCAAAGATGTTAGTATCACTGAGTATCTTCATGGATTATCTAGATTCTTGTTTGAGCATAATTGCTTACTAAATTATAGTTATGATGAATTTAATGACATGTATCACATGATTACTTATAATTTAATCATTCGTTGTCTAACAAACAATGATAATTCTCAAGTTTCATTTGTTCAGAGGATTGATGGTTATAATTCTAGAAATGATGAAATGAGAAAGGTTATTGATGAAATGACAAATGAGCAATTAGTGGAATTTAAAGTTAAAGTTAAACAAGCAGTTAGAGAAACAATTAATTTGTTATCTAACATCATGAAGTTTGATATATTTGTGAAACTAGTTCATTATCCAGAACAAAAAGATGATGACGAGAAGAAATCTAAGAAGTATGAGACTTTAGAGAAAATGATGGAACGATACATAGAGATAATAGCTGTTATTATTTCACTAACTTACAAAGACTTACCTCTAAGCAACAACAAAAAAGTGTTCATCTTCTTGAATAACATGTTTAATCCAAAAGAACATATTAATTACAATCAAGAGTTTGACCAATTTCAGAACATGATTGTAGATAATAACAAAGAAAAAGGAACTAGAGGTAGAAGAGACGAATTGAAAAACTTAGATTGTTTATGTCATCTTCTAGTTATCTATGCTAAATACACTATGAATGATTGTGCTAACATTGAGTCATCTATTGAACATATTTGTCCTGTAGCTATCTATAAACATTTATCACCAGAACCTGAGTTGTCTCTAAATCATTTAGGTAATACATGTATTTATGATTTAACTAAGAACATAAAAAAGAGCAAGAAGCTGATATTTGATTTTGAAAAAGATGAAGATGCTAACAAATATCTATTAATCAATAAAACTAAAATTACAGAGATGCTACCTAATGGTAAGTTTGAGGATGGAAGACAGTTTGATACATTTGTTGAAACTAGATTGAATACAATCCTCAAACTAATTAAAGATACTTATGAACTATAACTAATTTGTTTTTTATATTTGAACCTTTCTAACTTTATTGTATTATTCAGCATCTATTCAACCTACATTTCAAATCAATAATTATGTTGTTTCCATTCTCAGATTTGTTATTGACTACATCATTATCACAACCAATGGTAAATCAAATTATATCACTGTTGCTAAATTTTACAGATTATGTTGATATTAGTTTCAAGCAAACATTAATGTCATTTTATAAATCACAAAGTAAAACAATAGTTAAAAATCATGTAAATAAAAAGAACTGGTATGTATTATCTGGTAATTATCTTCTATCTGAACAATTCTTTGAAAAACATTTAGATAAAGTTAATTGGTATAGTCTTTCACGTAATCCATCGGTTTCTGAGCAATTCTTTGAAAAACATCTAGATAAAGTTAATTTGGAACGACTTTCGGTCAATCCATCTATTTCTAGACAATTCTTTGAACAATACTCAGATAAAGTTAAATGTTCTAGTCTTTCTATTAATTCATGCTTATCCAAACAATTCTATAAGAGATGCTTAAATAAAATTGGATTGAATGTTCATGTAAATAATTCGATGATATGTTCTACTAAAATAGACAACTTCTTTAACTTCATCCAGTTCTAA
>CABMDW010000014.1 GCA_902385045.1 uncultured archaeon
CATTGAAGAAGCATTCAAAGAAAAAAAACTAATTAAAATCATAGTAGCAACTACGACCCTTGCCATCGGAATAGATTATCCTGCATCATGGGTTTTGATTAAAGACATTAAAAGATACAACGGAGCTTTTTCAGATTTGCTGCCAAAAAATGAAGTAATACAAATGATGGGAAGAGCAGGAAGACCAAAATATGATACTCAAGGAACAAGCATTGTCTTCTGCACTGAAAAAGATGTTAGAAAAGTAGTAGATCAATACTTTACTGGAAAAATGGATCCGATATATTCGCAGTTATCTAGAGAACCAGACTTGCGAATGCATTGCCTGTCACTAATCTCATCACTAGATTGCAAGACTAAAGAAGAATTACTTGAATTTTTTGCGAACACTTTCTACTCAAAACAATACGGAGACATCAGCAACAAAATAGAAAATACTCTAGAGACACTAAAAGAGTTAGATTTAGTCAGGTTAAAAGGAAAATTATTGTTGTCAACTCCCTTGGGAAAGAAAATTAGCGAACTATATTTGGATCCGTACACTGGATATGCATTTTCGCAGACGAAACAGACAAACGACTTTGACATGCTCTTCACAATTTGCAATACTCCAGAACTAAAGCCAGGATTCAGAGTAAGAAAAGAAGAACAAGAATTCCTGTGGGATCAAATGTATGAAGTTTTAAGCGAAGAAAACGCAGCAATATTGCAAGAAGACGAGTCTCTAGATACTTTCAAGACAGCAACAGTATTTCATGAATGGATTAACGAAAAAAACGAGAACGAATTACTAGAACAATATGATGTTCTCCCTGGAATACTTCAAGGAAAACTCAAGAACGCAGAGTGGCTAATGCATTCACTAACAGAAATATCTTTTCTAAAAAATAACACTAGTGTTTACGAAGTAGCTAAAAAATTAACTAAGAGAATCAGAGAAGGAGTAAAAGAAGAATTGCTAGAATTATGCACGATAAGAGGAATAGGAAGAGTAAGAGCAAGACGATTGTTCAATGCAGGAGTGAAAACATTAGAAGATTTCAAGCTCAAATCAAAACAAGAAGTTCAAGATATTATTTACGGAAAACAACATTCACAACAAAAAATAATATGAGCGCCGAGGAGGAGATTCGAACTCCTGAACCCTTGCGAGTACTAGTTTTCAAGACTAGCGCAATAACCACTCTGCCACCTCGGCATACAGAGTTTACAACTAAGATATGTGATGAAAAAGTTTAATAAAAGTATTTGAGTAGTATTAGTGACATGAATAATAGGGGGCAGGGCGCTTTTGAGTATTTACTTCTTATAGGCGGCGTGATTTTGTTTGTAATTTTGGTTATTGCAATAGTGCAATCTTCATTAGGTGCTCAACAAAATAATGCATTAAATGGTTCAAAGAAAGTAGGAGACGTTACAAATCAAACTTATGCAAGCATTATTGCTTCTAACTAATTCTTTAAAAATAGGCAAATGGTAATCAATTCATGGATGAGAAAGGGCAAACAAGTTTTGAATACTTGCTATTGATTGGAGGAGTAATCTTATTAGTTATAATTATAATTGCAATAACTACTAGTTTGTCAAACAAAGACATAAGCAACTTGAATTCAAGAAATACGGCTGCTGCAAGTACTTTCAATGACACTATTAAAAATTACCAACCTTAACTAGTTCTTAGCTTGAAGTCTCTTTTTCAGTAATTTTAATGTAAAGAACCTGTCATTTTCAAGTAAATTCAAATAATTTACAATATATTTTATGTTTGATTTCAAAGCAGGTTGTAACAAATTTTCCAAGGCATTAACTCTTCTATTTGTTTTTTTGATTTCTTCAAGTAATTTCTTAGCATTGCTTTCAATGCTCGCGGATTTTATTGCTAGTTTGAGTATGTTTTCAAATTCTTCTACAGTTTCATCAAGCAATGCTGAAGAATTGTTTAATGGATAATCTTCTAAAGATAATTTCGAGAAAGTAGCAGTTAATTCTATTAGTTTTACTCCCATGACGTTTTTTACTTTTGAAGTCAAATGAATTCTTTCCTTTGAATCCATGGCGCAGGTTGAAATAAATGTTGATCCGTGAATTGCAATGCATTTGAAGTAAAGTTCATAAGCTTTTTTAGTGGCTTGATTTAATTCTTTCCTGCATTCTCCTCCTTCTTTTAACAATTTGAATAATTCGAGGACTAGTGCATCTCTTTTTCTTTTTAAGATTTCATGTCCTTTTACTGCTAAAGCTAGTCTTGCTTTTGTGTTCAACAATTCTAGTCTAGTTGGTTTTACTTCGAACTCCATTTGCTTAACCTTTCTTCATGTACTTGTCAATGTGTTCCGGTTTGATTCTCTTTAATTCTTGTCTTGGCAGCAATGCTAGTAATTCCCATGCAATTTTCAAGCTATCTTCAATGGTTCTATTTTCATTTTTTCCTTGTCTAATGAATTTAGTTTCAAATTCATCTGCAAACTTCAAGTATTTTTTATCAACGTCACTTAATGCATCTTCTCCTACTACTGCGACTAAATTTCTTAAGTCTCTTCCTTGAGCGTATGAAGCGAACAATTGACTTGATACTCCTGAGTGGTCTTCTCTAGTCTTCTTTCCTACTACTAGTGAAGCTAATCTTGATAGTGAAAGTAACACGTCTACTGGTGGTGTAATGTTTCTTTTGAATAAGTCTTTGCTTAACACGAATTGTCCTTCAGTAATGTATCCAGTTAAGTCTGGAATTGGGTGAGTAATGTCTTCGTCAGGCATTGATAAGATAGGTAATTGAGTTATTGATCCTTTCTTTCCATGGACTGTTCCTGCTCTTTCGTAAATGCTTGACAAGTCAGTGTACATGTATCCAGGATATCCTCTTCTTCCAGGCACTTCTTGTCTGGCGCTTCCGATTTCTCTGAGTGATTCACAGTAATTGGTCATGTCAGTTAAAATGACTAGAACGTGATAATCTTTTTCAAAGGCCAAGTATTCTGCAGTAGTTAATGCTAGTCTTGGAGTGATGATTCTTTCGATTGAAGGATCGTTTGCTAGGTTCAAGAACAAAACGCTTTTTTGTAGTGCTCCAGTTTTCTCGAACTCTTTCATGAAGTATTGTGCTTCAGAATTAGTGATTCCCATGGCTGCGAATACTACTACGAATTCTTCTTTGCTTCCTACTACGTTTGATTGTGATGCAATTTGTACTGCTAGTTCATTGTGTGGTAATCCGCTCGCGCTGAAAATCGGTAGTTTTTGTCCTCTTACTAGCGTGTTTAATACGTCAATGCTTGAAATTCCAGTTTGAATGAAATCGTTAGGCTGTTGTCTTGACACAGGATTTAATGGATTTGAGTTGACGTCTAATTTTTCTCCTTTGACTAACGCTACTCCTGAATCAATTGGTTCTCCGAATCCATTCAGTACTCTTCCAAGCATGTCTTCGCTTACTGCGAGTTTTAATGTTTCTCCTGAAAATCGAATAGTAGTTTCTTTCGTGTCTAATCCTGTAGTGGCTCCGAATACTTGTACTACTGCAACTCCTTTACCAGTTTCTAGTACTTGTCCTTTCTTTTTTTCACCGCTTGGCAAAATAATTTCAACTATTTCACCGTACGCTGCATTTTGTACTCCTTCAACGAACACTAGTGGTCCGAAAACTTCTTTTACTGTTTTAAAATCTTTAAACATACATTATCAACCTTTAATTAAAATTTTTCAATCTTCTTTAATTCTTCTTCTAACGTTTTTTCAGTTTCAAACTTGAATCTTGAGCATTTCTTGAAGAAATCATTCTTCATTAATTCTTCAAGAGTAACTCCAGTAGATAGTTTAACGTCAAATTTTTCGTAGGCACTCAAAATTGTTTTCAACATCAAATATTGTTTCTTGAGAGTAGTGTAGCAGTCTACTTCATCGAAACTGTTTTGTTGTAAAAAATCTTCTCTCATGCTTCTAGTAAATTCAAGTAATAATCTTTCTTTGTCGGGCAATGAATCAGGTCCGACTAATTGTATAATGTTCTGCAATTCGGCTTCTCTTTGAAGCATTTTCAAAGCCTTTTCTCTTAAGATCATGAAGTCTTTTGAAACGTGTTCTTGATACCATGGAGTTAACACTTCAGCATAGAGAGAATAGCTTTTTAGCCAGTTAATGGCAGGATAATGTCTTCTTCTTGATAATGAAGAATCTAATGCCCAGAAAGCCTTAGTAATTCTAAGAGTTGCTTGTGAAACTGGTTCGGAAATGTCTCCTCCAGGAGGACTTACTGCTCCAACTACTGAAACTGAACCAAGAGTTTTACTGTCCAAACAAGTTACTCTTCCTGAACGTTCATAGAATTCAGCAAGTTTTCTTGATAAGTAAGCAGGATAACCTTCTTCTCCAGGCATTTCTTCAAGTCTTCCTGAAATTTCTCTCATGGCTTCAGCCCATCTTGAAGTACTATCTGCCATTAATGCAACGTCATAACCCATGTCACGATAATATTCTGCAATAGTAATTCCAGTGTAAATGCTGGCTTCTCTTGCAGCTACTGGCATGTTTGATGTATTAGCTACTAGAACTGTTCTGTCCATGAGTGGTTTTCCAGTTCTTGGATCTTTCAAGTGAGGGAATTCTGTTAGTACTTCAGTCATTTCATTTCCTCTTTCTCCGCATCCAATGTAAACTATGATATCGGCATCAGAGTATTTTGCCAAGTCTTGTTGGTTGACTGATTTTCCTGATCCGAATGGACCTGGAATTGCTGCTGTTCCTCCTTTTGATAATGGAAAGAATGAATCAATGATTCTTTTTCCAGTGATTAATGGAGTCTCTAAATTCATTTTTAATTTATACGGCCTTGACTTTCTTACTGGCCATTTTTCATAACCGTAAACGTTTTCTTTTCCTATTATTGCTATTGGCGTTTTCAAAGCAATTTTGCCTTCTTCAATGCTTGTAATTTTTCCAGCTACTTTTGCGATAATGTAATGTTTGATGTTGAGTTCTTGGAAGTATCCTATTTTTTCTCCTACTTTTACATCATGTCCTTTTTTGACTAGTGGAGTAAAATCAAATTTCTTGTTCAAGTCTATTGAAGGAACGTCAACTCCTCTTGTAATGAAAATTCCTTTTTCTTCTTGAATTTTATTTAATGGTCTTTGTATTCCATCGTAAACGCTTGCAAGCAATCCTGGCCCTAGTAGTACGCTTAACGGTTGTCCAGTATTTTCTACTTCGTCTCCTGGCTTTAATCCGCTTGTTTCTTCATAAACTTGAATGATTGCGTTTTCTCCTCTTAATCCGATGATTTCTCCTAGTAATTTTTCTTCTCCAATTTTTACTAAGTCGTTGATCTTGCTTCCTCTCATTGCGTCTGCTATTACTACTGGACCGGAAATTTTGAACAAAGAACCCATTTTTAATAACACCTAATTATTTTATTTCAATTCCAATTGCATTTCTAACCAAATCTTTCAGTGAAATATTGCTTGAACCGTTTTGTGACAATTCAATGAATACTGGTGAAACACTTGAATCGAAAAGTTTTTTTTGCTTTGCATCTAATTTTTTGTAAATGCTTGAATCATAAACTACTAGTGATGGTTTTTTTTCAGTAAGTTTATCTAATAAAACATCATAATCGTCTTTGGATTCCAATGATAGGGTTCCAACTCCTGAAATCTTGAATGCTTCGCATAAAATCTTTGGGCCAACGAATATGATATTCAAATGTTTTCACCGAATTTCTCTACCGCTAGAGTCCTTAATTTTTGGACTTCAATTTCTTTTAAAATCAAATAAGAGTATAAAGTTGAGAGATTCATTACTGAAACTCGCGTTACTCTTTTTACTGAATCATAAAACTTTTGGTCTACAAACTCTTCAAATTCACTAATTTTAGTAAATGAATTATTGTAATCTTTTTGTAATCTGGATTTGAAAGATTCATATGATAATCTGGCAGTAACATAATCGTGTGGTTTGAACAAGTCTTCTTTTCTTAATTCTTTAATAATTTGATTTGAAGTTGCTTTTCTCTTCAATAAACGTAATGTTAATATTTCTTTTTTGAATTTTAATTCAATTTCAAGCAAGTGAGTTAGTACTTTTTCTCCAAAATCTTTTAACGAGTGTTTGCTTCTAGCTTGGATGGCATCAATATCGTGATAGAATTCTTGAGGTTTTTTGGAATAATGTTTTATGTCATGAAGCGATTTGAATCTTTCATCATGTTTTAGCAATCTAATAAAATCTTGAGTATTTTGAGCTTCTAGCAAGTTGGTGACTAATTTGTTTGACTTTTGTGAATACAAGTCAAATAAGTCCGTTTTTTCGTTTAGCAAGAATTTTGAATAAATTTTCTTAACGTCACGGCATAATTCGTCAAAATCAAAGTAACTTAGAAATTTTGAGTATTTTTTAGGGGTATATGATTCAACTTTTTTAAGTGTTGCATCATAATTTTTTTTCAAAGCATCTAAAACGAATGAAATACTTCCAGCGTGCTTTGGAAATTCAATTAATTCGTTCTTATAACCGGTTTCCTGTAGTAAAGTTACGAAAGAATCAATTGTTTTGACGTTCTTTAGATTAGCGTAATCCCTATCAGTCAAAAGTTTTGATTCTAAACCTTTAACTCTAGCGTTTGCATAACCTAAATCAAGATTTACTCCTAACACTTTTCAAAATCACTTTTTATCAAAACCTAATTGCTTGTAAGCTGTATTGTAGAGAAATGGTTTTATTTTCTCAAACAAACTTTCCAAACTCAAGTCAAAAACAATAGTCTTATTGTCATTGTGAATTAAAGCTCCCTTCAAATTCTTGTCAACTTTTCCTTTCAAATACGTTGCTTCAACTGTTCCTACTGAAAGTTGAAAGTCTTTGCCCGCTTCTTTTACGGTTTTATCAACAAGCTTTTTGAAAGTCTTCTGAAAATCCTTATCTTTTCTTAAAGAATCAATGGATGAATAAAATTCATTCAAGTCTTCTAAGACTAATTCATTTTCATAGCTTTCAATTTCATTTTTTAATTCAATTTTCTTTTCTTGAATCAAGTTTTCGAGTTTATTAGCTTCTAATTCGTATTCTTTTAGAATATCAGCTTCACGTTTGGCGGCTTCAAGTTTTGCTTTCTCTTGAATTCCTTTTACTTGCTCGTGAACTTGGTTGAGACTAACGCTTAGTTCGTCTTGAACTTGTTTTAACACTTTTTGCTTGAATTCCATTATAATAACCTATAAATTCTTAGAAAAGATTTAAGCTACTTTTCCAAGAATCAATAATGCTACTACGAATCCAAGAATTACCATGGTTTCAGGCAATGCTAAGAAAATCAAAACATTTCCTTCTTTACCGTCTTTTTCCGCTAGTAATCCCATTGCTGCTGCTCCAATTGATGATTGAGCCCAAGCTGTTGCAATTGCTCCTGCTGCTACTGCTCCTGCTGCTCCAATTGCTACTA
>CABMDW010000015.1 GCA_902385045.1 uncultured archaeon
AATCCTGCTTCGTATAATTTCTTGTACTCTTGTAGTAATAGTTTAAAAAATTGTTCTGGATTTTTTGGTTTATCTTGGTTAATATGCCCGTAAGGAATTCCATTTTCTCCAACGAATTCCATGATTACAACGTTATCTTTTCGTGCTATTGGTTTTGGAACATTAACCCCCGCACGGTATGCTTTTTGCAAGTTTGAAAATTCTTTTGAAGCCCAAATTTTTATTGCATCGCGTTTGTTTTTTACCATGTGAAATCTTTGGTCTCCTTGAATGTAGTCAGCGTAGTTCTTGAATAAGCTTGTTTCGTACTTGTAAACTTTTACTAGGACTGATTTTTTCTTGCTGGTTGCTTCAAAGACTGCACTTTCCTTGCCATCCATTACTCTATAGTTTATTGAATCTATGAAATGATTTCTCATAAAATATTGAATTACTTCTACGGTTTTTTCGTCCAAGACTCTGCTAGTGATCTTGTTTTTTTCGTCAAAAGGTTTGTCTTCTCTTGAAGGTTGTTTTCGCCTATGTAGTTTTGAAGCCATCTGAATAATTAAGGTTTAGCGTTTTTTAATTAGCGTTTGTTCAATTAACTTTATTACTTTATCTTGAGTAATTATTTCAATGCAACGTGCTGTTAAAAGTCCTTTTAGTTTAATTAAGAGAATTCAAAAAAATAGAGCTCAGACGCGTATTTTTTCTTTAAATAAAGAAAAGGGTACTGTGGAAGACGTGCATATTACTTTGAAAAAACCGGTTACAAAGCTTCATTTAGTTAATATGGCTCAAGCTTTTTCAAATCATCTTGGTAAATTACTTAACTTAAGACCTTTCTTTTTAGATAAAAGAAAAGATGATGAAGTTATTGTAGTAGGTTCTCCGAGTGGTACGATGAGTTTTAAGATTCATCCTGATAATCCTAATATTATTCACGTTCATGGAACGTATTCTCCTTCTAAGTCAGTTCAATATCATCTTTCTAAATTTTTAGAAGAACATGTTTCTGAAGATTTGCGAAAACAGACTAAATGGTGGCATAAAAAGTAATAGTGTAAAATAGTTTCTAATTAGTTCTTACTGATCCGGTATTTGATTGGATTAATCCTTTTCTTTTTAATTCTTCTACTTGTGCTCCGACGTACCTGTATGCGATATCTCCTTTAGCATCCGAGTCTACACTCCATGGTTCAACTAGAACATAATCTCCTTCTCTAACCCAAACTCTTTTCTTAATTGAGCCTGGAACTCTGCACATTCTTTCTTTTCCATCTTTGCATTGAACAATCATTCTTGCTCCTCCGATTAGTTGTACTACTAATCCGAATACTTCTCTTCCGCGTGGCATTCTTATTTTTTCTGGAATTGTTGGTTGTGGTTTTTGATGCATAATTGTTTACCTTATTACTGGAGCTTTTGCCCCGCACGATTCGCATACTAATGTTAGTTGATCTCTTCCTGTTTGTTCTAGGTGAGTATCTGGTTTTCCGCATTCTTTGCAGATTACGTAAGCGTTAATAAAGTTGGTTAATTTTTCGTTTACTATCCTGTAATTTATTTTAGCGTTTAAGAGCAATCTTTTTCCTTCTATTGCTGATGGGGTTGCTAGTTCTTTTGCGAAGAATTTGGCTAGTAATTTCTTGTCTCTTCTAAGTTTTGTTGCAATGTCTTCAAAATTTGAAATATAAGTTTTAGGCCCTTGAATAGTGCTTTCTGCAATAGGTCGTTCAAACCTTTCTCCTGAAGTGGCTTTTTTAGGAGTTTGAGCATACACTCTGTCCAGTAACTTCTCGTAAGTAAGACTCATTGAAAATAATATGGTTTTAAAGGGTTTTAAAGAAGAAGGTACGAGGTATTTTTAGAATATTAGTATTCCCAGCCAAGCTATTACTGCAAAAAGTAGTTGGAAGAATACTATTGGAGGAATTGCTGGCAAGTACTTGCCTTTTCCAGCCATTTTGAATAGTATGAAATAAAATCCTATAAAACTTCCGATCATTGCAGCAATTCCTATTATTGGATTATAAAATGCTAGTGAAGTGCTTAAGCCTGCTGGAATTGCAAAGTCTCCTGTTCCAACCATTATTGGTTTTGCTAGATATTGAATTGCAAAACTTTCTTTATTGTCTTTCATGTCTTTGGCCATTGTAACCATATGCTTGGTTTTGAATACTGCAATATAATCGTATACTGCTATTAGTGCTACGAATATGATCATTGGAAGTGGACCTAGACTTACTCCGATTATTCCTCCGATCACTCCAGTAGTGATTGCTAATATTAGATTTTGTAATTCTGGTAATAAAATAAAACTAACTATTCCCAGTAGTCCAATAAAATAACTAGAATTAATGTCAATTGGACCAAGCATGTAATCATAATTAGTAATGTATATTCCTAGAATGCTAAATGCAACGAAAACGCTCAAGTATTTTGCTAGTTTTAAGAACAGCATTGATTTTTTGAATTTAATTAAGATTAAGAGAATTACTGTAACAAGAAGTATTCCTACTATTAAAGAGATTCCAGATGAAACATCATTTCTCTGTCCGTAATTTGCTCCTACTTGAGATAAGACATCTAATCCTAGTAAAACTCCAATTACTTGTGCTAGCATGAACAAGTAAAAGATTTTAACGTAGTTTCCTAAATTTTCTTCTTCTTTTTTAGACATTTTCAACTATTACTCGTTCTGTATTTTTAATATGTTTTGTAAACAACTTTAACGTGACCTGGTTTAGGTTGGTATAACATTCCTTCTTTTAACATTTCTTCAATAACTTTACTGCTCTTGTCTTCAGGAATTTCATATTCTTTTAGTTTCTTTATTAGTTCTTCAATTGAAACCAAGTCAACTTCTGCTTCCATTTGTTTTATGACTTCGCTAATAGTTCTCTTTCTATCGATGTTGCTCTTTGGTTGCCCTAAATTAATAATATCTGAATCAATTTTACCAGTCTCTTTATCCGTAAACACATCCTTCAGCTGGTATTCTACTAATGCAATCGCTCTTTCAGCATCACTTACTTCAACCTTGTCAGATAATCTAATTTTAGCAGTAGCCTCAGCTAATCTAATCAACCCTTCAATTTGTCTAGCGGTAACTGGGTATGTATTCTGTTCTCTACCTAAATTTCTTAACTCTAAATAATAATCTTTAATTTTTTCAGCAGCATCAGCCTGCAATACTGGTTTCATAGTTTTTCTAGAATAAGCAATAAATTTTCTTAGTAAAGCAATTTCAATTACTGGAGTAATTTCTGAAGGAACATTAACACCATGTTTTGCAGCAGCAATATGTCCAGTAATAATGTGTTGTGCAGTCTTTTCATCAATTCTTTGATCTAAAGTGTCTTTCACAGTAAAAATCAAGTCAAAACGAGAAAGTAAAGTAACAGGAATATCAAACTGTTGTGATAAAGGCGTCTTCAAATCAAAACGACCATACTTCGGATTAGCCGCAGCCAAAACTGCAGTCTTAGTTTTCATAGTAGTAACAATTCCGGCCTTCGCAATTGAGATAGATTGTTGTTCCAATGCTTCGTGAATAGCACTACGATCTTCTTTTTCCATTTTATCAAATTCGTCAATGTTAACCTGACCACCGGAAGCTAAAACCATTGCTCCAGCCTTCAAAATCCAACCCTCACCAGACTCGTCTTTCTCGGCACTTGCAGTTAACCCAACTCCTGATGCTCCTTTTCCTGAAACCATAATACATTTAGGAGCAAGTCTAGCGACATATTGTAAAAGAGTTGATTTAGCGGTGTTGTGACTTACTATTCCATTTGCAATAAACCGATGTGATTTTGGAACTTCAATATCATAAACCGTTTGTTTTTCTAAATGATTAATTCTAACTATTTTTTCAAATCTCTGTTTTCCTAATCTTGCAAAAGTTTTAGCATCTTTAGCTAGTTTAGTAAGTTTGTCTTTCTTTTTCTTTGAAGCGAATCCGATTTCTTTGTTAAATTGAATTATTTCATTACCTCTTCTAATGTACAAATATTCTCCAACTATTCTTGAATGAATTGAAAATCTTAGTAAAAGAGTCTGAACATCTCTTAGTAATTCAATGCGAGTTGATTTTAGACCAATTCCTCTTTTTCCTCTTCCGTTATTGATTACTGTTCCATCTGCTTCAAATAACCATTTAATATATTCTTTAGCAACTTTGTTTCCAGATTCAAAAATTAATTCTGGAACTCTTTTTTCTCTTAAGAATTTTAAATTAAAAGCAATATCTTGTGATTGAATTGTAGAATAGTATAATTGCATTTTTCTTCCTGGAAGCATTCTTGGTCTTACTGCAGGCTTTATTGAAAATAATTTTTCTATTTTAGTTTTTAGTTTAGATACTAAATCTTTTTCTTCTTCGTTTACTACGAATTCAGTTTTATACTTTGTAACCCATCCATCTCCTGTAATATATCCCATTAACCCTGCTAAATCTGAATCAACTATTTTTGGTAGTTTTCCTTTAAATCTTGGCCCGAATTGTTTAGGTATTGCTTTGAATTTAGTTGGAATTGGTTTTGTAATAGTACATCTTACTCCAGTTACTACTTGAAGTTTATCTCCTATTTTAAATTCATCTAATCTTTTCCATTCATGTTTGAATATTCCTTTTTTACTTTCTACTGACATTAGAGGATGGTTGTGAGTTCCCGCTATTTTTTTTCCACTTTCAAGAATTAATTCAATTACTGGTTGTTTTTCGTATTTATGAAATACAGTTGCAGTATCTGTTTTTCCTCCTCCTTCTGCGTTAATTACTTTATAATTTATTTTCTGTAAATGTTTTTCTCCTAAAGAATCTATTTTTCTAATCGCTCCATTTCCAAGAAATACTCTTTCTCCAGCAACCAGACATCCAGGTTCTCCAATTAATAAAATATGCATATCATTTCTGATGGGTTTTCCGTCTGGTAGTACTTTGTTTGGTGTGCCTCCGAAGAGTTGTAGTGCGATTGCTTGTTTGATTTCTCTGTAGCCGTAGATGCTTGGCGCAATGCTGTTTACTATTTTTTCATAAATATGTTTGTCTTTGGCTAATTCTTGTATTTGTTGTTCTTCTTCTTTGCTTATTTCTAGGTCTTCGAATTCTTGTTCTCTTTTTTCTAAGTGAATTACTTCTAAATATTTTACATAAATGGTCGAATTTCCCTGATCTTTAGTTGGTCTGAGTCTAAGGATTCCTGTTGCATTTATTTTTTCTCCTGGAGCAATGTAGTTGGTTAAATCATCTTCTATCCAGAGTTCTACGTTTGCTGCTATAATGTTTCCTTTCATTCTTTCTAGAAATTCTTGTAGTTGTGCTTTTTGGTGGTTAATGTAAGTGCATTCGTCTTCTAGTAGTTGTAAATTCTTTTTGCCTGCTCCTTTGCAAGTTAGAGTAGCGCATTTTGGATATTCTAGTTCTCCTTTTCTGATTGGTAGTCTTGTTTTGAGTCCGCAAACATTACATTGGAATACTGCTATTTTGATTCTTGGTTTGATTAGTGTTATCCAGTTGCATACTCCTTCAATTCTAATTAGTTTTCCTAGGTTTTGTTCTCCTAATTCTCTTATGTCTATTGCGTAGATTTCTGGTAATCCATAGAATCTTAAGTAGTCAATTTTAATGTTTAGAAATTCTCCTGATTCTAATTCTTTTATTTCCTTTTTGAATTGTTTTAATGTTTCTTCTGGTCTTTCAATTAAGTCTTCTGCTAAATGCCTATCGAATTTTTCTAAATCTTCAAATTTTACTTCTAAACTTTTGCCTTTAATTTGTCTCCTGCCTGATACTAAATCGCTCATGATTTCGTAAATGAATTCTTTTGATTGAGTCTGTTCTGTCATTGGTAGCATTCATTGAGTTTTTTCTATTATAAAGCAATTTTCTGGAAGTGTATTTCCCGAGAAATTTTCGTTTATAGTATTATGTTGTCTTCGTTAGCCATTTTAGGACCTCTAAGGGTCCGTTAAGCCCTTTTGGAGTTATTGTGTTCCTTTATTTTTTATGATTGTTTTTTATGTTTTGATTTCCTTAGTTTTTCATGTTTTCTGCCACTCACATTGCTTGTGTAAAAACTCATGTTAGGGATTTTCCTAAAAATTATCCTTTATTTAGATTTTATTTGACTACTTCTAAACTTCAAGAAATTCCACTTTTTCCTCATGAAAAAATTGTTTTCGTTAAACAAATTCCAACTACTTTTAAAAAAGAACTAAATTCTTTATTGTCTAGTCGATTTAACGTTGAAAACACTGCTCTAAATTTAGGTTCTATTCAATATCGTAATAGTGGTCTTCTAAAGCGTACTTTTGAACTTGAAAACTTATTTCCTAAAAATTATTTTGTTCGTTCTACAGCTGATAAACGCGTTTTGAAGGGTTTTGGTTCTTATTTAGAAGCATTAGTGGTAAATCATTTGAAGAAAACTAATAAAGCTAGACGATTCAGTACTGAAGAGCCACTTTATTATTCTAGAAGAATGCAACTTAAAAAAATGAATTTGCCTTCAACTTTTGTGAAAACTAACGATTTATTGAAAGGATTGGGCGGTTTAGTTAGAACTAGGTTTAAAAAATAATCCGCTTTTAACGAGTGGTTTTAAATTATTGGTTAAACAAAATATTTGAGTGCCCAGGTAGCTCAGTTGGTAGAGCAATCGGCTGTTAACCGATAGGTCGACGGTTCGAGAATAATCTTCATTAAGTATTATTATTTAGTGTTGGTTGTGCGAAAGTCCGTCCTTGGGCGCTTTCTTTTTATAATCTTTTAATTTATGAGTAAGTACAGTTTATTTTTCCAGTATATTGGTAGTTTTCGGTTTGATTATTTAGTGTTAATTTTATTGTAAAGTTTTTTCCGCTTCCAGTAACTTTTCCTTGATGTATTGTTGTAGGGTCAGTATTAGTTTTTCTGCAATCATCTCCTCCAGTGCATTCTTCAAATTCGCTTTTTACTTTTTTCGAATTGCAGTATAGCCATCCATTCCATGTAAAAGAATCCCTATTCTGTTTAGTGCAGTTTCCCAAAACACTGCATCCAATACTTACTAATGTCGAAGTTGTTTTATCCTGCACTGCTCCTTTGCTTAATAAATTTGTATTGTTTATTGCTTGAATTGTTTTTATAGTTTCTTTAGTATCGTAAAATCGAGGTACTACCATTACTAATAGTATTACTGCTACTAGAGCAAGTGTTAACAAGTATTCCAAGTTTTTCATTGCTGTCTTTATTAGGATTCCTTTACATTTAATCGTTCTTGATTTTACTTTCAAGGATTAAATTCTTGTTTTTCCATATTATTTTTAATGAACATTTCTAACAAAGCATTTTTGTCTCCTATTCATGAATATACTGATTCTTCTTTTAGGTTAATGTGTTCGAAATATGGTTGTGATTATGTTAGTTATCCTATTTTGAATGCTTTTGCGGTTTCTCATGATTATCTTAAGTTAAGTTCTATTGATGTTTTACAAGAAGAAAAAAACTTGGCAATACAATTATGCGGTAACAGTCCTGAAGATTTTCAGGTTGCAGGAACAAAAATTTTAAACGAACTTCCTAATGTAATCCGTTTAGATGTTAATTCTGGTTGTCCTTCTAGTAACACTAGAGAAGCAGGTGGAGGTAGTGCTTTGTTAGATAAGCCTGAAACTTTAAAGGAAATCATGAAGACAGTAAAAAAATTAGGTTTGCCCACTTCTTGTAAAATAAGGTTAAGCAATTCTATTGAAAAAACTTTAAGTGTGGTAGATTCTGTTTGTAATGAAGTTGATTTTTTAATTGTTCATGGTAGAACTGTAAAACAAGGATATTCTGGTTCTAGTGATTGGAATACTATTAAGCTAATCAAAGAGCGAGTTTCAATTCCTGTTGTAGGAAATGGAGATGTGAAAAGCAAGAGTCATGGTTTGCAATTAGTTTCGGAAGGTTATTGCGATGCTTTCATGATTGCTAGAGAAGCAATGAGTAATCCACTAGCTTTTAGTAATATTGTAATAAATTCTTTTGAAGAAGAATTAAAACTTTTCAATGAATACTATGAACTGAGCAAAGGAACTCGTAATGAGAATTTGTTTAATTTGAAGTATAAGGCTTTAATGTTCTTTAGAGGCTTTTCTGGTTCTACTGAAGTAAGATTAAAAATCTCAAGAGTTAAAACCGTTGAAGAATTAGTTGAAATGTTAGATTCTCTTAGAACTAAAATTCTTGTTACAGCATGAGTTTGTTTTTCTTTCCCTGTATTTTGTAATAATCTCCTTGAAAAAATAATTTAGTTGAATCAAAGAGATTTTGAGGTAAATTCTTTTTGTTGAACCATTGAATTTCAATAATTTTGTTAGTTTCTCGAATCATTGGTTTTCCTGATTCTATTCTTGCTTTTACAATGAATGTAATCCAATGATACTTGAATATTACTGGAAAGTTTTGAACTCCAACAACTTTGACGTCTTTTAATTTTACTCCTAATTCTTCAAAAGCTTCTCGTCTGGCACATTCTTCTATTCCTTCTTGTGCTTCTAGTTTTCCCCCTGGAAAGCACCATAGTTCGCTTGGAATTTTTTCTTTCTGTCTGATTAGCAAGATTTTTCCAGCTTTTTCAATTTGAACTACTACTGCTACTTTAGGCGTTACTTCTTCCATGATTTCACTTTATAATTTGAATTTAGCTAGAGCATACCCTTTTTCTTCAAGTCGTAATAGTTGATTATATTTAGCTGTTCTCTCGCTTCTGGCTAGTGCTCCTGTTTTAATTTCTCCAAAGCCTAGTCCAGTTGCAAAATAAGATATGAATGTATCTTCAGTTTCTCCGCTTCTGTGTGAAACCATTCCATTTAGTCCGTATTCTTTGCATTGTGTGGCGCATTCCATTGATTCAGTCACAGTTCCAATTTGATTTATTTTAATTAATAGAGTAGTAATTGAATTGTTTTCAATTGCTTTTTCTAATCTTATTGGATTTGTTACAGTCAAATCATCTCCGACTATTTGAATTCCATTAAGTTTTTTCTTGAGTTTAGAGAATGATTGAAAGTCCTGCTCATAGAACGGGTCTTCTATTGAAATTAATTTATAATCTTTAGCTAATCGCATGTAGTAATTTGTTAATTCGTCTGAACTTAATTTTTTACCATCAATATCATATTTTTTAGTTTTTGAATTGTAGAATGAAGTTGATGCGGCATCAATTGCAATTCTAATTTTATTCTTGTAACCGTTTTTGTTAATTGCTTCTTCAATGGCATTAAATGCTTCAGTTGTTTTAGAGATATTTGGAGCGAATCCCCCTTCGTCTCCTACATTCTTTGCACTGATTCCATATTTTTTGACTAGAATTTCTTTCAGAGTTTGATACGTTTCATCAATTGCTTGTAATGCTTGAGAGAAAGTCTTGAATTGTATTGGTGCTATCATGAATTCTTGTATTGCTAGTTTATTTCCAGCATGCATTCCTCCGTTTAAAACATTTGAGAATGGAATTGGAATTTTTGGTGTAGTATTGAATTGATTTGCAATAAATTCTTCAACTTGTTGGCCTTGTTTATAAGAATAAGCTCTCATGAATGCAATGCTGAGAGCAGTAGTTAGGTTTGCTCCAAGATTGCTTTTGTCTTTAGTTCCATCAATTTGAATTAGTAATTCATCAAAATCATTCGGTTCATTATATTCTCGGATTAGTTTATTTTTGATGGAATTTAATTTTGTTATTCTGCTTTGAACGCTTTTACCGTGAAAGCTTTTGTTTTTTGAATCACGAATTTCTTTGGCTTCAAAAGTTCCGGTACTTGCTCCTGAAGGACTCGCGCCTCTAAACCATAGGTTGCCGTTTTTCAATTCAACTTCAACAGTAGGATTTCCACGAGAATCTAAGATCTGCCTGCATTTGATATCAGTAATTTTCATTGAATAAATTAAAACTTGAAGCGTTTTAAAACGATTTTATTGAACCTTCGATATTAAAATTAGGTTTTGTCATTAATTATTAGTCAAAAAATAATGGGCTTTTAGCTCAGCCTGGATAGAGCAACTGCCTTCTAACAACTAAGATAAAATTTGGGAGTTAGCAGGAGGTCGTGGGTTCGAATCCCACATAGCCCGTTACTTTTTAACTTAAGTTTATTATTTGCTAATTTCCTTTTATTTTTAATGCAATCAGAACGAGTGCCAGTCAGTGTTTCAAGGCAGAGTATTGAAAGTCTTCTAAAGAATGGTAAACAGCATTTTCTTTTTAAGAATCCAGATCCGTTAGGAGTAACTTTGTTTGCTACTTTAGGAAATGCTTATTCTAATTTTGCTAAGGCTAATCAGCGTGGAAAAATGATTGAAGGTCAAATTCAAACTCTTAAAAGAACTCCTCCTACTTATGGTATTATTGTTAAACACCACGTTACTCCTTTCCATTTACCTCGTTTTTTTCAAGGTTATAAAACTAAGCAAGGACGCATTACTACTTTTGATTTTCTTCCAAAACCAACTCATGCTGTAAAAGTTGCTCAATATGATACTTTAGTTCAAACTATTGCTGGTTCTTTAGGACATTTGGCTTTGATTGAAGATGGTTCTGGTAATGCTTATTTAGCTCAATTGCAAGGTAATGTTTCAAGACATAATTTGGCTGGAACGAAAAATCTTTTACACGAATATGATAGGATGTATGCTAACAAACTGAATCGTGCTTATTCTAGTTCTTTCATGGCTTTGTTTTTAGCTGCTAGAAATTATTGTAATGAACGTAGGCTGACTTTACATTTATTTCATCCTAAAGTTTATGTTGGAATTACTGCTTTGAAAGTCCCTCATTTGATTGAAGGAAATGAAGCTGAAATTGAAAACTTGTACGGCACTACTAGAGGTTTGGCAAAAAGATTATTTAAGAAAGCAAAAACTCAAGAAATTCCTTTACCTAGTAAGCATTGGCGTGCTTTTGTAATGTCTGAAATTAAAGACACTTTAGTATTTTCGCCTCTATCTATAAAACGAAAGAGGCGCCATTAAGCTTTTTATACTTCTTTTCATTGATTTTCTAATGAATGGAAAGAGCGTTTTCAATAAGGAAGTTTGGATTCTAATTTATTCTTTATTCGCTAGTTTTGCTTTGATTAGTTTAGGAATTTTCTTAAGTTAATTTATAGCCTGTTTTTCTTTTTCTTTCTGTAAATTAAGTAGACGTTTATTGCAAAGATTATGCTGATTATTATTATGATTATAATGATGATGTAAGGTTCTAAGTTAATCATTCCTTGAGCTTTAGTGACTATAAAATTAAAAGTTTTTATAGTGTTAATTTCTTGTCCTGTTATTAAAATTGTTCCACTGTATTGTCCTTCCTGAGTGTTTAAAGGACAAATTAGAGGAATTTCATAGGTTTCTTTGCTTCTTGGTTCCAATGTAATATTAGCTGGACTTATAGGCGAATAACATGGAGGTATTACTTGTACTTCTACTGTAGCATTTATTTCATTAAGCAGTCCATTCATTACTTGTAGAGTCAAATTTTTAGTTTCGCCAGGTTGCATAGTGTCTGGACTATATAATTGGAAAGTTACTGGTTCTTCACTTGCCATTGGTATGATTTGAACATCACTAGTAAATCCTTTTAATAATTCAGTGAATGAAAGTATTGTCGTGTTAGTTGGAGTTAATCTATTGTATCTTATTGTTTGATTGCCTTCTTTTTGAAAGTAAACTTCCCATTTAACTTCAGGATCCTTTTGTAATATGGTAGGTTGTATACTGAAGTTTAATTGATCTGTATTTGAAGCAAATGATTCAGGAATGTGTTCGTCGACACCTATAACACTTGGTTTTGAATAATTAGTGAGAACGTCTAGTTTGACATTTGGAGTATTTATGTTATCTCTTGGTACTTCTACAGTTCTCAGGACTGCAAAGTTTCTTGGAGTTACTAAATTCACTGCTATTACTGCGAAATAAGGATCTCCTGCAAGAGTTAATTGTATTTTATTTATTCCATAATTGTATTTTGAACCTCCTGCCTGTAAGTTTAGTTTGAAGGTTGTAGAGCCTGTTTTAGTTATCTGATAATTCCATCCTTGAGGAAGTCCTGTCAAGCTTATTTGATTTTCATTAAAATCTTTATTAGCATTATAATTCAATTCAAACCCAGTATCTGGAGTTCCTTCAGTATATTGAACATTTTCAAATTGATTTGTACTAATGCTGTTTAACTGTTGTGCAGAAGGAACTATTACTGGTAAATTATTGATAAGATTGTTAAGTTGTTGATTTCCATTTTCTGGCAAAGAAGTTGATTCTCCTCCAGTTGTGCCTGCGCCTCCACCTCCTGCGCCATTATTGTTGTTGTTTCCTCCTCCACTCCCACTACTACTTTGTATTGTAAAGTTTATTGTAGAATAACTATTGTTAATTGGAACAAAATTAATGGTTTCATTTGATGTTATGTTTAAAGTAAACGGATGAACTCCAACACTTAATGGTGTAGTACTATATACTTTGTAAAGATCTGCGCTTTCTAGAGGTAATAATTTTGTATTAGTGCTCAAGTTTAGAATTTCACTTGAATCAGGACTTATTACCGTTGCATTAAAATTTAGAATGTCATTTCCAACATTTTTGATTGTAGCATGAATTACTTGATTAGTACCTTGAACTGCTGGAGTATTGATTATTTCAAAAACAGTTATTTTAGCTACTTTTGCAGTTGTAACATTGCTTTGAGAATTTGCCTCTGATAATTGAGTTACCGCGCTAATTTCTCCTACAATTAACAGTAACAGAAAAAGTAAAATTATTTTTTTCATCGTATCCGTTTGTTCATTACTTTTTCTAAAGTTAAAAAACTAATTACTGATTTTAAAGTTAGGTTTTTAAAGCTATTTTGTATAAGAATATTATAAAAAATTGTTCTGAATAAACCGAGGATGCGTGCATATATGGAGTTTTCTACTGAATTAAAAATTGTTGGTTTGGTTTTTCTTTTATTAGTTGGATATAGTTCGATCAATGTAAATTCTTATAAGACTTCAATAACTACTTCTGCTTCAAGTGCTACTGTTTCTGAATACGTTGCAGTTGCCTTTGCAACTTATTTTACTAGTGGAATTAACTTTGGAACTGTAGTCCCAAATACTATTGGTAACAATGCTACAAACAATAGTTTATTTACTGTAACTTTTTCAGCTGACACTAACGTTGCTACTGCAGAAGTTTGCGTTAACTCTTCTACTATTACTAGTGGGGGTAATATTATAACTCAAGGAAACTTTTCGTATAACTCAAGTACTAATCAAACAATTTTGAACACTACTGAATTGAGAGGAAGTTATACTAACTTTACTTCTACTTCAACTGCAATTCCTGGAGCTTTTGGTGCTAATAGCGTAATTTACTGGAGATTCAAATTAGACGTTCCAGATGCACAACTTGCTGGATCTTATGCTGGAACTACTTATTTTGAAGGAGTTTCATCTGGAGCTTGTTAAAGTAAGCTTTTGTCCTCTTGTTTTAATTTCGAGAGGATTTTTAATATTTTAATAATCCTGTAGAGTATTTTTATGAATTTAAAACAAATGCTTTTTAATTGGTTGCAGTATTAGTTATTATAAGATTTATTGATTTTGGGATTTATTTGGCAAGTAAATTGTTTTTTGGTAATTATTTCAAGCTAGGCCTTTTATTATTATTTGTAGCTTGTTTTTCTCATGCTGTTGACTATAAAGTAATTCCTAATTCTATTGGAGTTGGATTAGAATCTAGTGCTGATAGTATTGACGCTGTTTCGGGAGATCAAGTTTGTGTTGGTTACAAGCTTGGTAATCCTGCTAGCGAAAATGTAACAGCAAAATTAAGTGCAGGATCGCCTTTACAGTATTTTATTACTGGAACCGATCCTTCTTCTGTTTATCTTCCTTCTGGAACTTTTAGGTATAATAGTACTTGTTGTTTAATTCCAATGCAGATTTGTTTTCAACTTCCTTATGTTTTTGATAAAGCCAGTTTAGATAGTAATGTTTTTGCTACTTTTGTTCTAGGTAAAGCTGACATTCCGGCTATAGCCACTGTGTCGACTTCAAATGGTGCTTCAATTCATGTTGGTTCTAGTGTTGCTCATCATTTAGGCTTTAAAGTTACTCCTACTGATACGCTTATTTTGAGTCCTTTAAGCTCTCAGTGTTACAAATTCTACATTAATTATACGTTTAATACTTCTGGAGTTAGTGGAAGTTTAGCTAGCATTTATGATGCTGATTCAGTTTCTCACTTATGGGATTATGATAGATTTGATCCTAATGCAGTCAAACCTCCAATCTATGGTCCAGGTTATTGTTTTAAGGCTTCATTCTTTACTTTCGGAGGAGTTTATGATGGTGGATTATTAGTTGATGGAGTTGAAAAGGGTCATTTTTATGTTAAAGTTCTTCCAAATTATTACTTCATTGGTTTAATTATCATAGTTGTTGGCGGTGTTGCTTACATTGTTTACAGGAGAGTTAAGAAACACAGACGACACCATGGTATTTAATTTTTAGCCCTCTTATTTTTAAGTTTAAATGAAAATTTTCAAGTTTTTTAATTTAGTTTTATTAAGCTTTATCTTATTGTTATCTTCAAATCTTAATTCCTATAAGTCCGGTATTACAAATTCTACTTCCACTGCCACTATTTCTGAGTACGTCGCATTTGCTTTGTCGAATTATTTTACTGTGGGCATTAATTTTGGAAGTGTTTCTCCAGCTAGTGTAGGAAATAACGCTACGAATAACAGTTTGTTTACAGTTACTTTATCAAACGATACTAGTGCTAATGCAAAACTTTGTACGAATTCTAGTGATTTGATTAGCGGTGGAAACACGATTACTGTCGGCAATTTATCTTATTATCCTAGTCTTAATCAAACTGTTTTAAACGGTACTTCTTTTTTGAATGGAACTAATTATACTACTACTATCACTAGTGCAATTACTGGTTTACATGCTAATGATGTTGTTTATTGGAATTTTTGGTTGAACATTCCAGAAGGACAATCTGCCGGATCCTATAATGGTAATGTTTACTTTGAAGGAGTTTCTTCAGGCGCTTGTTAGAGTAAATTTTTAATTCTCTAATTGTTTAATTTAATCGTGTATTTCTTACTTTGAAAACTGTATAATGGTTGAATTATTTTGAATGGAAAAATTTTCTTGTTTTTACTCTTAGCTTTAGTAGTTTTAACTTATAGCGATACTAATAATACAAGTAATTCTAGCGATAATTCAACAAATTATACTGTTTCAGTTACTCCCTTTGATAATTCTAGTGTGAATGCTACTCCTTCAGTTAATGCTAGTGCCAATTCCGGTTTGAATTCTACTTCCACTGGAAATTCAACTGATAATTCAACAATTGGCTCAACTAGTAATTCAACAGACAATTCAACATCTAATTTTACTAATTCTAATATGACTTCTGACAATTCAACTCAAAACAATCAAACTTTGAATGTTACTAGTAATTTTACTAGCAATTCAAGTACGAATTTAACCGTCCAATTAAATTTAACGAACTCAACTAATGCTACTGCTACTCCTTCGGTTACAGTTATTCCATCGCCTAGTCCTTCACCTACTCCTTCAGTTAATTCTACTTTCAATAGCACAATAAATTCTTTTAATCCTGATTTGGAAGCTTTTTCAAAAATAAATAGTTTCATTCAAAAACAAGATGATCTTTCACAAGAATCCTGGTTTGGTTCTAATAATCAGCAAGCAATATATTTTCAAGGAGATTCTAATGTCTACTTTTATGGCGATTCATTTGATTATCAAGTTAGTTTAGAAAATAATTTCACGAATTTTGATAGTAATTTATCCAGTGATTTGAAATTATATCCTTATGTAAAGTTTACTTGGACTAATGGCACTGAATTTAGCCCAAATTATCAAATTCATGTTTTAAGCAATCCTTCTGCAGTAATATCTTATTCGACAGACTTAGTTCCATTAGGGAAATCTAGCATTATTTTGAATGATCAACGCACTTACAAGACTCTTTCAAGAAGACACTTGCGTGTAGCAAGTTATGATCAGGAAAATGATTTTCATAGCTTAAACAACTTAACTTTAGGAACTAATATTTTCAAATTAAGAGTTTCGGGATTGCATAGAAGTTCTAATGGAGAATTTCAAATCGGTTTTACTGCATCTTTAAAAGACACTAATTATTCTTTCTACTTGGATCCTTTCTTTACTGATTTTAATTCTACTTTTACCGGAACTTTTGTTAACACGAGTTTAAATTCTAGCATGGGATTCATACAATTAGTTGGAACTAATTCTACTGGTTCTTATAATGATTCTTTTGATTCAGGTAATACTAGTTCAGTTTGGACAAATATTAGTTGGATTACTGGAGTTCCTTATGATCAACAACTTGTAGATACAAATAGAAACGAAACGAGCAGTTTCTTGGGAGGAATTGATATGACTAATAATGTCTTGCTTCTTCATTTAAATGAAGATAATGGTTCTCTTACGTTTAATGATTCAAGCAGCAACTTGAACAATGCTACTTGTGGTAGTGGAGTTTTCTGTCCTATGAGTGTTCAAGGAAGATTCAATTGGAGTGAATATTTTAATACTAGTGCTTTTCTCGTCGTAAATTCCAGTAAAGTTAAGTCTCTTAATTTTAGTTCTACAAACCTTACTGTAATCGCTTGGTTTTATAGTTTATTCAATGGAACTTCTCCAAATTTGAGACCTATAATTTCACAATGGAATGACAGTCCTTTTACCAATAATAGTATTCAATCTTACATTCAAACTAATACTACAATTACAGCAGGTTTCAATGGGGCTGTTTTTGATGGTAGATATGTGTATTATGTTCCTCATAATGCTACTAAAAGAATGTTTTTAAGATATGATACTACTGCGAATTTTTCGAATAGCAATTCATGGGTTGGTTTTAATGCTGCCACGGGAATTACTGGAGCTACTGCTGCACAATCTTATGGAGCCATTTTTGATGGTAGGTACGTCTATTTTCTTCCTTATAGTGACAGTGTTTGGTATAGATACGATACTAATGCCAGTTTTACCAGCCCGACTAGTTATACTGCTTACAATATTTCATTAGTTAAGCCTACTGTTGCACTTATTAATTCTAATGCCGGAGGTATTTTTGATGGCAGATATATTTATATGGGGCCTAATATTGCTGGTTGGCTAGTGCGTTATGACACTAGTCAAGGCAATTTTACTAATAATAGTAATTATGCAATATACAACGCTACTTTTACAAGTGGATTATTAACTGCTGGAGCTGATGGTGGTGTTTTTGATGGTAGGTATGTTTACTTTGTTCCCTTTGCTAATTCTGTTCCAACTTATCATGGTAATGGTCTAAGGTATGATACTTTAGGTACGCCTCCTTTTAATTTTACTAACTTTACTAACTCAAGCAATTACCTTGCGTTTAATATTTCTTCTATTAATGCTAGTGCTAACAGATTTTTAGTAGGATTTGGTGCTGCTGTTTTTGATGGTAGGTACGTGTATTATGCTCCTGGAAATAATAGAACTAAAGTTTTAGGAATGACTGCAAGGTATGATACTTATAGCGATAACTTTACAAATTCAGCTAATTGGCAGAATTTTAATGTAAGTTCTATAAGTCCGCATAGTACTAACTATCAGAATTTCAGAGGAGGTGTTTTTGATGGTAGGTATGTGTACTATATTCCGGGCTTTGACGACTTAGCAGTTCCAGCTAATTATAATAATCTTTTGTTAAGATATGATACTACTGCTCCTTTTACTACTAACACTTCTTGGTCCGCTATTAGTCTTGCTTATGGTGCCATCACAAATGCGGGTAATGTAGGGGGTGCTTTTGATGGTCGTAACCTCTATACGTCTCCTTATTACAATGGTACTTTTGGTAACTGGTTTACTAAAGTTGATTTGACTAGTTTGAATGCCACTTTTAGCTTGCGTTTAGATCAAGCCAACAGTGCAGGAGCAGGTTTTGGAGGTTCTACTCCTGGCGCCGCATTTCTAGTTAGCACTGATAATCTTAGCGCCAATGTTTTTGGAGCTTATAGTTTCAATAATGTTAACTTAGGAAATAATACTTGGCACATGCTTGCTGGAACATATAATGGAACTCATGTGGCATTATATGCTGATGGAATTCTTACACAAG
>CABMDW010000016.1 GCA_902385045.1 uncultured archaeon
ACAAGAACTAGAAGATAAGGAAGAGGAAGAAGAAGGTGAAGAAGAGATAGAGTTTGAAGCAGAACCTGAATTTAAACAAGTAGCAAAGGAAATTCACGTTATAGAAGATAAAAAAAGAATTTCTAGAAATGTTATTTCACAACATGAACTGGCACGAGTTGTTGCTGTTAGGTCTGAGCAAATCGCTCATGGTGGCCAAATTTTCGTTGATGTTGATAAAATGTATGACCCAGTTCAAATAGCAATTAAAGAAATCCATGAAAGAAAATGCCCTTTGAGTGTTATCAGACAAATTCCCGGAAGTGTAAATAATGACCATCCAATTGTTTATATTGAACGTTGGCCTGTTAATCAAATGGTAATTCCATTAGATTATATCTAAACTTGATTTGATTTCAGTTTAGAATATCAACCAAAGCTGGGTTCATTAGCAGATATCAAATCATTTTTATGAGCATTAACTTTAACTAGAAACTTGCTAATCGTGTTTTGTTTTAACTCACATCTATTACAGTATTCTTCTAAGGAAGCTAGAGTGTATCCTTTGCTTACTAAAACAAAATAGACAACAGTATAGATGATTGTCTTCAATGTTGAGTTAATTCCAATGTGTTTCTTCAAACATTTTTTTATCGCTTTCTTACATTCAACATGAAGTTTGACATAGATATCTAACTCCATGATGCTCAAAATTGTCTTAATGTATCCATCAGTTGGGTCAATATCCATGTTAATTCCTAACTTATACTTCTCATTTAGTCGTCTCAAAATCTTCTCACCTAAAGCTGTTCCTTGTGTTTTTAAATTCATAAAGTCAGCTATCTTCGCATCTCTAACGATAAACCCAATCTCTTTAAAAGCTATCTTGATACAAAATGCCATAACTGATTGTTTGTTATGACTTCGCATGATTACGCCTTTCTCTTGAATTAAAAGATAAAGCTCAGCAGCTCTAGCTAAAATGTTTTTTGGGAACATTAACCCATTATGCTTCTCTCTATACTTCTGGTTGTAAGTTTCAAAATCCTTAGCTATCGTTTGTGATTGAATTTTAGGTTTATTCAAATTAGATGTTTTGTCTATTGCCGATTGATATTGTTTTGCGTTTTGTCCTACAATCTGAAATCTTCCTATATCACTACCAATATTTACTTCGTCTGTATCACACTCAGGCTTTCTAATTATGCCACACTTAGGACATTGATATTCATCATCTTCTAAAATCATATTCATCTGACAATGGTCGCAAAAAGTTGGAGACGATGCTGGAGATTTAATTGATACACCATCTGAGCTAATGCTTAAACGACTAATTTCGTTAAGGTCTAAATCAGATTCAATTGAAGGAGAAGAAATCATCTTATATTTAATTGGATTTTTATGTTCAAATTAAATTTGGTCATACAATCAACTCCACATATAATCTATTTTAAATATTTATGAAGATGTAATATACATACGCCTTAATTTGAAGATAAACATGATTTACTTAATTGTTGCTAGAGATAACAAATTTGGAATTGGTAGGGGTAGTTCAATTCCATGGGATAATTCATTTGATTTAAAGTTGTTCTATGACATTACATTTCCTAAATATGTTGGTGAGCGAAGTGCGGTTATATTTGGTTATAACACATTCTTATCAATGAAATCTCCATTATCTAATCGGACTAATATCGTTATGACCAACAAACACTATGATGAATTGAGAAATAGAACAGATATCGTTTGTATTAGGAATAAAGATGAACTTATTAATCAGTTTGATAGATATGTCAATATCTATATTTGTGGAGGTAAGCAAATTTATGAACTTTTATTTAATTTAGTTAATGTTGTTTATGAAACTGTTTTTGAAGATGATTATAAGTGTGATGTATTTATCAAAGACCTTTATTTATATGATAAGTTTAATAATATGCGTGTTGTGTTTAGTAAAAAAGTTAAAAAAAATAATGTATCTATGACGTTTAACCGATATGAACTAATTAGTAATATAAAGCCTCATGATGAGTATCAATATCTAAATTTGTTAGAAGATGTAATGATAAATGGAGATGAGAGGCAAACAAGAAATTCAATAACAAAGTCATCATTTGGAGGACGGATGTGTTTTATTCTTAGAAATAATGTGATACCGGTTTTAACAACTTAAAAGGTAATGATTAAAAGTGTCATTGAAGAATTGCTTTTCTTTTTAAGAGGAGATACAAATACTAAACATTTAGAAGAAAAAGGTGTTAATATTTGGAAATACAATACAAGTAGAGAATTTCTTGATAGCGTTAAGTTGAACCATTATGATGTGGGTGATATGGGAGCTATGTATGGATACCAATGGATACATTATGGAGCTAAATATGATACATGTAATCATGATTATTCTGGTAAGGGAGTAAATCAAATTGATTTATGTATTGACCTTTTGATAAATGACCCATTTAGCAGACGAATTATTATGACTGATTTCAATCCTATACAAGTAAATGAAGGTTGCTTGTATCCATGTCATTCAATTATCATTCAATTCTATGTTAGAAAATTAGATTCAATTAACTATGTATCTATTCAAATGTATCAAAGGTCTGCTGACATGTTTTTGGGCATACCTTTTAATATATTATCAACATCTTTATTGCTCTATATCATTTGTGAAATAATCAATAACAAAAAAGGTTTAAAACAATATGTTCCAGATAAAGTTATCATTATTTTAGGTGATTATCACATTTATAATGAACACTATACTCAAGCTACTCGTCAATTGCTTCATATACCTTTAGAGTTTCCTACTATATCATTTAATAAACAAATTACTGATTATAAGACTATAACATGTGATGATATAAAGATTGATAACTATAAGTCATATCCTTTTATAAATGCTAAAATGATACCATAAATAATTAACAACTGGGTGTTTGATATGTAATTAATATATAGATGGACGAGTTTATTAAATCTCATGAGCATTTGTTAGTAGATGCTACACAATCACATGGTTATCTCTATAATGATATTTTAAAAGCTTTGACTATCATCAAACAATTTATCAGAGAAAACAAGTTAATCATTTATGGAGGACAAGCAATGGATTATGCTTTACGTCTTAAAGGTTCTCAAATATATGATGATGCCCAACTACCAGACTTTGATTTCTATAGTTATGATAACATCAAACACGCATGTGATTTGGCTGATTTGTTATTTAAAAATGGATTTAAACAAGTTGAGGTCATTAGAGGGTTTCATCCAACTACCATGAGAATTCGTATAGATATAACGACATTTGTAGCAGATATTAGCTATATTCCAGAAGAACTTTTCACAAAGATACCAACTTTAGAATTTGAAGGTCTTAAGATAGTTAATCCAGATTTTCAAAAGATTGACCTCCATATTTCGTTAGGGACACCATTTCACATGGCTCCAGTATCTCTAGATATGAATATAGACAACAGATGGGT
>CABMDW010000017.1 GCA_902385045.1 uncultured archaeon
AAGTTGCATTAGTGTCTTCTATTGTGTCATGAGTATGCATTGCAATGTCAAAATCATTATCTATTATTCCATTGTGTGTCGAAATTCCTATTGATGATTGTGGATGGGTATTGAAAGGCAATCCTACATCTCTTAATTGTCTTAAGTGTTTTAGAGTAGCATATTTTTCTGCAAATTCTACGTCTCCTTTTAATTTTGGATCTCGTTTTTGTCTTTCTTTAAATTCTTGAACAATTTTTTCTAATTTTTGCATTTGTTTTTTTCTTTCTTCTTTGTATCCCGGTATTATTCGTTCTTTTATTTCTGTTTTTGGATTTAAAGTTAGTTTTTGTCTATTCAGGTGATCTAGTAATCCGACTAGCATTGGAGAATTTGTTTTTGATAGTAAGTGAGCGTTTCTTTTATCTTCTAATTCTTCAATCATTTTTTCTGTTTTTTTCACGTCCAGCGATTTTTCTTCTAAAGTATCTGAATATGTAAGATTGTGGAATCTTGTAGCCATTGTGAGTAATATTGCTTCTCTTGATTTTGGTTTTCCTTCCGAATATTCTTTTATAATTGTTGATACTTTTTTTCCAAACCGTTTTTCTATTTCTTCATAACTAGTTCCGGCCATTTTTACAGTATCTTTAAGTACACATGCTGTTAGTAAATCTGGATCTAATTCTCCATAGTTTAGTAGTATTGCTTTTACTGCTTTTACGTGCGTATAGTGTGGATGATCGCTTCTTCGGTATAATCTTGCTTTAGCGTATTTTATTGCTGCAAAGTATTCTGCTTCTCGTGTTTTTGAAAGAGGTCCCAGTGCTTTCTTTAATGTTTCTGTTTTTTGTTTATCATTTTCTAGTTTTTTAGTTTTCTTTTGCAGTTTTTTTAGTTGTTGAGGATTTTTAGTTTTCTGTAATTCATTTTCTAATCTTCTAGTTTTCTTTTGCAGTCTTTCGAGTTCCTCAGGAAAAATTAAGTTGACTATCGGATGTTTGAGTATTGGCGGAATTGACATTAATTTAATTGGCTTTTATGACACTTAAATGCTTTCTCAAGTGACAATGTATATTCAAAATCACTTTAATCTAGTTGAAAAAGACTACTAAGCTAGGGGTAAAGTAGATTGCCAATATTGAAATAATGGTTTATGTTAATATGGTGCAGGGAGAGGACTCTGCCCGAAAAGGTGTGAATCATGAACTCTTAAAACAAAAGAGGGAATGATTTATGAAATTTAATCCAATAGAGTGGACTTTGAAACTCATTTTGAGTGCAATATGGTTAGTATGCAGTGGGATAATTAAAGGTTTTCGAATACCAGACTTACTACACTGGTTAAAACGAAGAATCAAGTCAATTTTAGGTAAGAAGCCTAAGTATTCACTAGAAATGTTTGAAAACATGACTGGCAAGCAGTTTGAACACGCAATACAGGAAATACTTGAAGCTAAAGGTTACAAGACTAAAACTCTGCCTTACAATGATAAAGGTGTTGACTTAATTTGTGAAAAAGAAGGCTTGAAAATAGCTGTTCAGTGTAAAAGGTATTCGCTTTCTGTGGGTTTGCATGCTATTCAAGAAGTATTTACAGGATGTAGGTATTACAACTGTGACAAAGCATGGGTAATCACTAACAATCTTTTCACATTCCAAGCACAAGATTTAGCTGAAAAGTGTGGAGTAAGAATATTAGACAAAAAACAACTGCAAGGAACATTTCTTTAATTTTTTATTTAATTCTAATCCTGTCCAAACTGATATCTCTTTCAAATAATTTTAAGAATTTTTCTATTTCAATTTTTTTATTGAAATAGTCTTGTCTTGTTGTCATTAAAGCTTTATAGCCCCCATATTTATCTAGTAAAAATTTACCTAATTCTTTTGTTGATGTTTTTATTGTATTAAACATTGGTATATTTTGCAGAGCATAACCTAGAAGATCTTCTATAAACGCACTTTCTATTTTATTTAATGGAGTTTGAGTTGTTTCTTTAAAAAAGTCGAGTTTTTGTTTTTCTTTAATCATGTTTTGCCAGTTTTCTATTCGTTTTTCAGTATATTTTTCTAATTCAGTAAATGTTTGTAAAATTTGATTACTTTTTTCTTTAAGTTGGTTTAAATATTTGTCTGAAGGATTATCTGAAATTCTAACAAAAAGGTCGAATATATTCAAAATTTGAATAGTTGCTCTTTCATAGATTTCTTCGGATTCAATTACGTCTTTATCTAATTCTTTCAAAGCAGAGAAAAAATTTTGTTCAAATTCCGAATTTGCCTTCGGATAAGTAATATTTTTTATTTTTTCTATTATTTTTTTTCTAAATTCAGTATTTTGTTTAAACATTATTGTATTATTTTTAGAAAAATATGGGTCGAGGTATACGTATTCCCAAACATAGTAGTTTCTTATCAAGTTTAATGCCAAGTTTTTATCAGTTATTATTTTTTGTTTGTCATCAAATACTATGAAACCAGTAGAATAGTCTACTTGTTTGTGTTTCATGGATCTTTTTCTAATTTTTTCGCCAAAATATGGAAGTAGGAAAATAAATGGAAGTAAAAGTAGTTTGCTACTGCTTTTATAGAATTTACTCCATGGAACAAAATAAGCAACATTATATTTCTTGTTTTGATATTCAAAGAATATGTTGTTTAAATGAGTATATTCGTCATTAGCGTAAAGACTTGCTTGTTTTTGAAGTTCTCGATTTGGCATAAGTGAACTCATAATAGTTTATCTAATTATATTATCTCAATACAATCATATATTTGTATTATTAGTTGAGTGATTTTAATGTTAAACGAAATTTCAGAAGAACAGTTCAAACAAGGAGCTACTATCGTAAGTGGAATTTTAGAAAGTATGCTAAGTATCACTCCTGAAACCTTAGATTATACTCTAGAACTTATAGGTATTTCGGACAACGAATTAAAATCAGTAAAAATATTGCATGCAGAAAAACAATATGCTCATTCGGTTTATTTTCTTCAACAAGCTATTGAAAAATCAACAAAAAGTTTCGGATTATCTTTAGGAATAATTAAATTAGATCAATTAAAAGGAAAAGATGGAATTAATCATAAATCTCCTAAAGTATTTCTTGAAATGATAAAAACAACAACTTGGGGAGCAGAAGTTACAAAAATGATGGAACAACAAAGCAATAAACCAGATATTTCTAAGGTTGAAAATATAATAAATGACGAAGACAAGCAAATTGAAATTGCAAAGGCAGATAAAAATACTATTGAACTTTTATTCAAGGTAGTTGATGACCTTGACAAAAATTTACAAATTGAAAAGAGTGAAACCAATAATGATGAATTAGATATGTTTGAATTTTCTAAAGGTAATTGTTTTCTATATTTAATTTCTTGTTATAGTTGGGTTCATTTTATTTATACTAGATACCCCGAAGAAAAAATGAAACCAAAAGATTACACTGAAGAATTAGGAATTGTATCTGAAACTCCAAAAATAGTTAGCAGAATTGAAAAGATAAATTCAGATTTAAGAAAATATGTTTTAATGATGAAAGGAAATGACGAAATAAAGGAAAGCGATTAATTATCTAATTTTTTAAGACATATTTGTTGTTTCTTTTTGAGTAAGACCTTATTACTGGATAATTTTCTACATTAACATTAAGAGGAATTTCTTTATTTGAAGCCCATTCCGCTTCATATTCGTCATTTAATTCATAGGTGAATGGTTTAAACCATAAAAACGAAAAAGCCGAGTCAATTTTATATGAAATTTTTATGTTTAATTTGAAAGATATAGGAATCTTAGATAATTCTAAGTTAGTATTTCCAAACTTTTTAGATTCAAACAAATTTCTATCTGAATGAGTTTCGGATATATGTAAAGGAATTTGTATGCTTTCTTTTCCATTCAAGTAATCTACATGCTCAGGAAAATTAAATTTTTGCAATAATTCATTAGTATTCTTTTTAAAAAATTTATAATTTAAGGAAACACTTACGTCTTTAGCAGTTGAATCTCCTAAATTTTCTAAAACAAAATGAATAGGATTTGGACAATAAACTGATTTTATTCTTTGTTCATTTGTAAGATATGTTGTTAAGATCGGTTTTCTGTAAAAATAGTATTGAATTAAAGAAACAAGTAGAGCTATTATTGAAATGATTAACGAAGTAACTACTAGAATATCCATAACATAATTTGTTGTAGTCTATTAATTAAATGTTTAGGAATTTCCATTCTGTTCCTAAATGGTGTTCGTCAAAAGAGTACTCTTCAGAGTCATTGTATCTGCAACTTCCGTCTTTGAATAAAGCTATTCCTCCCCATAATTTTTTCTTGTATTTTTGATTTTGTTCTTTAATGTATTTTGCTAGTGCTTCTGCTTTTTCTTTAGCTACTTTTGCCGTTATTCCGCTTTTAGTATCGAATATTCCTATTCTTCCATCTTCAGTGAATATTATAAAGTCTATGTAAAATCCTCTTTCAAAACCTTTTTCGTCATCATATTTGACTGCGAAGTATTTTTTGTCTGCTTCTCCGTTTTTGAACCACCATTTTACTTTTTTAGAGTTTTCTAGTAGTTTTATGAATTCTTGTTCAGGAGCACTTTCTTTTGCTGAATAATATGGTTTTAGTATTGATTTTTTATAAGAAACTTCTTTGAATCTAGTGTTGTACATTATTGATTTTGGCACGTTCCAGACTAAATGTTCTGTTTCTTTTTGTTCAGATAGTTCTTCTACTACTTGTTTTTTGTATTGTTCTTTTGCAGCATTAATTGCATCTGTGAAGGCTTGGTTGTTTTCTTCTCCTAGTATTACTTTTTGTGCTATTGTTTAGTCTTCTGTTTTCATTGTTTTTTCAAAGAATTTGTATAATGCAGTTCTTATTCTTCCTTGTGAATCTGATGGAGCGTAAGGAGTGCAACTTGCTCTTACGTATAAGTCAAATCTGTGTTGTAATTCTAATGCACTTAGTTTGAATTGTATTTCTCCTTTGTGTTCTACGGTTTGTACTTTGTCTAGCATTTTTATTTTTCCATCAACCATTACACTAGTGATTAATGTTTTAGGTTTTATGGTAATTTTATCGTGTAGTCTTTCTTTTTTGGCGATGTCTAAAAATATTTGTGTGAATTCTCCTGATAATCTTGTTTTTTCTCTTTGTCTTATTAAGTAAATTGAGTGCAAGTCAATATTTTCGTATAATTCTTCTCTTCTTTTTGCTTCGTGTATTGTAATATAGTCTTTTGCTATTTCTTCGGTTATTTCTATGTTTCCTAGGTTTGTGAAAACGTATCCTTTGTTTAGTTCTTCGTTTTCATAGTGTTTGAATTCGGGCATTCTCATTATTCTGCCTACTGTTTGTATTGTAAAGTCCATGCTTTGCATGTCTCTGAACATCACTAAAATGTATGCTCTTGGACAATCCCAACCTAATGCAATGGCTTGTTTGAAAATTAGTACTTCAACTTCGTTATCCGACATTACAATGTTTTCTAAGTTGACTTTTTCTTCAGATAAATAAATTCCTAGTTTACGATTTACAGTTGTTATTTTAAATTTGTCTTTTAGAATTTCTGTTATTTGTTCTTGCCTGTCAACTACTCCTGTTTTCTTATCTGGAAGTTGTATTAAAATCAAAGGATTGACATTTGAATTCTCTTTTTTGAGTAATTGTAATAATTCGTGTCGTTTTTTTAATGCACTTTCAATAACTAGTTCATCTGGACTTTTATTATCTAATTTTTCTTTGTCTAGTTCTGGATTTATGGCTATTTCTTTTTTAATCATTCCCTCTGCTTTTACATCTTCAAATTCTACCACTACATTGTAAAAAGAGTGTAAGTGTGGTGTTGCTGAAACTTCAACTATAACATCTGCACTAATGTCGTGAATTAAATTTCTTGATGTTTCTGTTTTAGCTGTAAAATGACTTTCATCTATTATTAGTATGATTTTTAGTCCTTCTTCTTTAGTATTTTCTAATATTTTTGTAAGATTTTTTTCTTGTTCGTTTTCTCTTATGTAAACATTGTCTTTCTTGTTTATGCTTTCCCAATTTAAGAAGAGTATTTCGTCTGAATCTATTTTATTGTTATTTAAGTCTTCGAAGTACTTACATTCAATTGCTCTTGTTGTTGAATAGTATTTGTCTAGTTTTTCTTTACTTTGTTCGTGTAATTGTCTTGGGGCAGTCCAAATAAAGCAGATTTCTTGTTTATCTTCTCTTTTGTTAACTAATTGTCTAATGAATTCTGCCATCATTATGGTTTTACCTGAACCTGTTGGAGCTTTGAATATTACTGTTTCTTTGGATTCTCTTTCCAGTAATTCATTAACTTGATTTTTTAGCTTATCAATAGCTTTTTCTTGATATTCTTTTAATTCAATCATTCTTGAATACCTTCCTATAAACCTTTAGAATTACTTCTGGAATAGCACATAAAGTAACTTTATTTTTTATGGCTTTGAATTCATTTGTTGGAACACTTTCGTCACGCGAGAAAACGTAAACATTCATTTTTCCTTCTATTTTCTTAGTTTCTTCGACAAACTCTTTAATACTTTCTTCATCAAAAATCATTCCTAAATATGTTTCATTGTTTTTGAATATTTTCCATTTCTTTTCATCTTTTACTTTATTAAAAGAATTTTCTTTAATGCATAACATTTCAGTACATTTATCAACAAGTTTTCTTTTGTTTTTGTCAGTTGGTTCAGATTCAACAAAATCTGTTTTAAAATATTTAAGATTTCCTCCTAAAGCTTCAAATTTTTCCTTTTTTGAGTTAGTATATCCTTCAATTACTTTATTAATTCTAGGATAACAAATTTCGCTACAAATATTATTTTCATTATTTGTACAGAGGATAAACTGTCTATTTCCTCCATCTTCTTTATTAACTTCTAATACTGCCTGTGCGGTAGTTCCAGAGCCAGCCATAAAATCAAGAATAATTGAATCTTTTTGAGTTCCAAGTTTGACAATTTTTTTAATTAATGGAACTGGTTTTGGATGATCAAAAACTGTTTTTCCGAAAATACCTCTCAAAACTATTGTGCCTAATTCTGTTCTCATTTCGGTTTCGTCCCAAATGGATTTTGCTTTAGTAGTGAATTTTCTACTTTTTTCGTAAATATTCCAACCTCCTGTATTTTTCTTTCTTGCAACTACTTCACTTTCATTAGGTTGATCTTCAAGTATATTTTTAAGAAGTAATGGTTTGCCCCAACGCCAGCAACTATCTTTACCTAAACTATTCCGAGGTAAAATTTCAATTTTATATTCGTTATTTTTTTCTAACGATATTGGTGAACAACCATATTTGTCTTTTATTTTATCGTTAACATATATTGGATAAAATAGATTTGGTCGGTTTTCTCTATTAAATTTTGGATTTCTGTTTCTTAATTCTCTAAGTTCGTAAAGACCTTTTTTGTCTGAAAATTCAAAAAGAGTAATATCTTTGGGTAATTCATTTAATGTAATTTCTTGCGATTTACCATAACACAATAGATATTCATGAGTAGTTGCAATTTGTAAGTAATCTCTTCCTCCTTTGTTTGTCTGTATTATTATTTGAGATATAAAGTTTTGTTCTCCAAAAATTTCATTACATAATAATTTTAGCTGTGCTACTTCGTTATCGTCAATAGAGATAAAAATTACGCCTGTATTTTTTAGTAAATTTTTTGCAAGAGAAAGTCTTTTTGACATAAACGATAACCATTTACTATGTTTGTATGAATCTTCCAATTCGACAAATTTATCATTGTATTTGAAATCGTTATTTCCTGTATTGTATGGGGGATCTATATAAATTACATCTACTGCCTCTTTATGAGTAAAATTTAAAACAGCTAATGAATGATAATTGTCTCCTTCAATTAGTAAATTTGTTGGTTGTTTTTTGTCTGTTATAATTTCTTTATTATTAATTTCTGTTAAAACTGGAAATTTATCTTTAGATTCTGGACTAAATTCTTCCTTAGTTTTTACTCCTTCCCAATTTACGAAATAATCAAAGTTTTCTTTAACTTTATCTCGTTCCCAGACTAATCCGTAAGTTTTTTGTTTCTTTAAAGCTTCAATTTCTCTTATAAGTTCTTCTTTAGACCATTCAGGATAATTTTTAGCTTTCACTTGATTATTAGACACTAAAATATGAAGTAAAACTAAATTTAAAACATGCCTAATTTGAAATATTAGTGAACTAATAAGAACAATATTTAACTAAAAACGTTTAATTATTTGGGAAATATGGCTTGGGAATCTGCTGAACAAACATGGTACTGCCCTTTCTGTCAACAGCAAACAATAAAAGTAATTTTTAGACCTTCAAGAAAACAAGTAACAAGAAGCAAAGCACTAGTGAAGAAAAATCCTAGTTTGACAATTTTAACCGATAAATGTAGTAATTGTGGTAAGACGAAAGAAGAAATAGAACCACAGTTAATGTATTAGTTGTTATGAATACAAATGATGATTCAACAAAAATTATAAAAGCAGAAGCACATGATTTGAATACTGGAAAAATTTACGAATTAACAGAAAAACCTAATAGTGATTGTCATTTTTTTGAACCTATTGAACACAACGGAAAACATATTATATTTCGTATAGATTGGAAGCCTAATGATAAGACTTTTACTTGGGAACCAGTTTTAGATGCAAATATCTATCAGAAGTTACCTTTAAACAAAGATAACAAACTTCCAAACATAACTATACAACACCATACTGCTAGGGCATATGATAGCTCAACTGGATATTATGTTTATGATTTTACTTTTGAAAATTTAAATTTAAAACTTACTTTGAAAAAATCAGTATCAATAACTTTTGTTGAAAAACAAGTTTTAAAAGATTCTATTACTATTCATAAAAATGGTAAATTAATTTATACTGATGACGAAAAACTCAATAAAATGAATACAGAAAAAGAAGAAGTTATTGATTTTCACATAGTACAAAATTATGCTGCTGAAGAGTTTTTTGCATTACCTATTCAAAAATGGAATTCAGATCAAATAAAATGTTTTTTAAAAGAAATAAATTCATTCAGACTTTCAAGAGATTTTAAGGAAAATAAGTATTCTGAATTAGCTGATAAAGAATTATTTTTACCTATATTTTCTGAAATACATTTTCATAATATTTTAGAAAGAGCTAGTTTAGAGCCTAAATTTATTTCTACCAATAAAAATAGAACTCCAGACATTAAAGATAAAAATAACGAAACTTATGAGGTTACTTTAATTAGAATAAAAAAGAAAGCTTGGGAAGATATTTTGGAATTTACTGATAAAATCAAAAAAATGGTAGAATCAAAAAGTTTAGTTTGCAGTTATGAGTTTTGTAGTTTTTCTAAAAGTGAATTAGATCCTCAAAAAATATTAAAAAAACTTGAAAGAAAATTAGAAAATATTAGTAGAGGGGAAATTAAGACTGTTCATGGTAAGTTTGGATATATTTTGATAGCAAAGCAATTAATTAATTTTAGACAAGCCAGTCCTAGCTATACTGTTAGACCTGTTAAATTTATTTTGGATAAAGTGGAAGAAAAAGAAGAACAACTAAAAACATGTACTAATTTTGTTATTTACTATGATTTTTTCTTTGGGGATATTGGAGTAAAAAAAATTGATCCCGTAAGATTCAGTAAATTAGCAAAATACTTGAAAGAAACATTAAAACAGAGATTTCCTAATCTAAAGAAACTCATTTTTATTACGTTTTTAATAACAAATAATTCTTTTAATGATGAATTTTACTCCTTAGAACAAATACGGGATTCAGAATATATGAATTACTGTAAAATAACAATTAGTCTTTGATTTCGTATACTTCTATTAGCAATTTCTTTTTTTTCTTAGCGTATTGCACGTATTTGGTTGATTGTGAGTTGAATTGTGCTGATTCGTAATCTTTCGTCCCTCCTGCTACTAGTTGTTTCTTCGTTTTTATGAAGGGTTTTACTATTGTTTCATGGATTTTCTTTTTATTCATTAATAATAAAACGATTCCAGAATATTAGTGTATTTCTTACCTATTGTTACCTATGGGAAAGGTTTAAATAAACTCTCTTAATTCTTTAAATTAATACGTTTGAAATTGGTGATTATTTTGAAGAAAAAATTATTAGTTTTAACTCTAGTTCTAAGTGGACTGGCTTTAGCGGCTGACCCGTTAACTATTCCTGCTGACCAGCCAATTTGTAGAATTTATTCGCTCATTCAGACTATTGGAACTATTGTTGCAGTCATAATGCTCGCTTATTCTGGATTTCAGTTAATGAGTGCTACGGATTTAGTTGACCGAAAGAAAGCTAAGAATATGCTTATGTACACGATTTTAGGTTTAGTCATTATTTGGCTTGCTCCTTTAATCATTCAGTACATAACACAATCAACAACTTGCTGAGAGAAGATTAAATGGATTTTCTGGGCTTAAATGACTTGACAAGTTTCATTAAAAGCCTAGTCACTATTTTGAGTTTAATCACTTTAGCTTATGCTGGATTTCGTTTAATGACTAGTGATGACACGATGGGCAGAGAAGATGCCAAACAAATTATCACATTTACTATTATCGGGTTGTGCATTGTCTGGCTAGTCCCATTAATAGTTGTTTTAATTGCAGGAGGAACTTACTGTGCATTAACATGAAAATAACTTACATTCTGTTAATTTCGTTGTTGCTTGGAGTCGGCTTATTCACTACTTACGGATTCTTCACAAATCATAATACTCAATACTTGGCTAAAGGGGATTCTGGTTCAACTGGCTCTACTGGAAATTCAGGTAACTCGGGAAGTAATTCTGGAACTGACAACACTGGCGTCATTAGTGCTATTACTGATTTGCCTGCAAAAATTGGGACTAGTGTAGTCAATAGTGCTAAGAACTCCATTTATGAAGATGTTCAGAATTCTTCGCAAGAAATGTTGACTAAGACTTTTGCTTTTGTTTTTCAGACTCCCGACTTAAAGAGTTTTTGCGTTCCCTTCACTTCAATAATGAACTTAATCACTGGACTTTATGGATTGTTTTTGCTTTTGATTGGAGTTTATTTTGTTTTAGGTTCAATGGATGTTGAAGACCGAATTCGTGCTAAAAAATATTTTCGTAATTTTATCATTGTAATGGCTGTTTTGAGTTTATCATTCTACTTTTATCAGCTTCTTTTGGGAATTAATAATTACATTACGGGTTACGTTTCTCAAAACTTTGTAGTGAATAATATTTTTAGCTTTCCTCCGAACATAGGAAACTCTTTTTTAGTAATTTTCTTGCTGATTTTTAGCATGTTAATGATGCTCTTTGTAGGCTTATCTTTATTGATTAGGTACTTGTTGATTCCTTTCTTGCTTTTAGTTTTTCCGATTGCTATTGTGTTGTTTGTTTTGCCTTTTACTAGAGAATTTGGAAAAACGATACTCAAAGTTACTTTGATTACTATTTTTATGACTAGTATTGACGCTTTATTCTTGTACGCTTCTAGCTTCTTGTTTTCTGGCGATACTCTTGGCTCTGGAATAATGAAAGTCATTGCTGTTATTGCTAGTTTTGCTTTGTTGTCTTTCTTGAATTTGTTCTTGTACTTTTGGGCATTCCTGCCTTCCTTTGAACAAGCTAAGGAAGTCATTCAAGCAAGTGCTTTTGTAGGCGAGTTTTTAGCGTGATATTATGAGTTATGACATTCCAGACGAAATAAAATACAAAGAAAAGCTTGCGTTCAACCTAGACTTCAAACAATTACTTTATGCAGTAATATTTATTCTTTTAGCAGTTTTTTCTTATTCTCTTCCTATTTCAGGGCAAGCCAAATTTGTATTTCCAAGTTTATTCATTTTACTGGGCATTGGTTTTGTTTACTTGAAATTTGACGAATACTTGTTTGTGAGATTCAAGTATTGGTTCGGATTCAAAGAAGGAAGCTGGTTGAACAAGAAAGTTAGGGATTTAGTTGGAATAGAAGAGATCGAAGGTCACACTGTATTTTTGAAAGATAATGAATTGAGAAGTGTTATCATAGTTGATCCAATTAATTACGATACTTTGAATGATGAGCAGAAGAAAAGTTTAATCATTAATTATCAAGAATTCTTGAATCAATTAGATTTTAAGATTCAAATTAAAGTTAGAACAGTAAACACAAACGTATCAGAATATTATACTAATACTAAAATTGACGAGAAGAAAATGGATGCGGAGACAAGGAAAATTTATGATGATTTAAAGGCATATGAATTAGATTTTCTTAAAAAGAATAGAGTAAAAGAGAGATTGTTTTACTTAGTAGTTCCTTTCAATACCGAATTAGAACAAAATCCCGATAAAATACAGAAGTCAATGAAAAGATTAAGTGAAAGAACGGATTTAGTTCGAGCAAAATTAGCTCAATGCGGTCTAAACTCAAGAAGACTAACAACAAACGAGTTGATTTCTCTTTACAATAGTTATTTTGACGGTTATGTTGAGGTTAACGAAGAGTATTTGGATAGAATTTCAGTAGCTAAGCAATTCTTTTATGAAAGAGAGGAGAAAAAACATGCTTGAAGATTTTACTAACTTGTTCAAAGGCAAAGAAGATTTCGATAAAAAGAAAGAAGAACTATTTTCTTACTTAATCAGTCCTTCAAGACTAAAAATTAAGCCAGATTCTATTAGCATTAATGAAATGCAACATAAAATAGTCAAAATAATCGGTTATCCGAGAACAGTTGAAGACGGATGGCTCAGAAACTTCTTAAATCAGAATGAAAATTATGATTTAACTATTGATATTGATCCAATTGACATTCAAACGACACTCGCTTATTTGCATAATCAAATTATTTCACAGAAAAGCGACTTGTATGAAACCGAGACTAAAGGAAACCCTAATCCTGCACTAGAAGTAAAACTCAAAGACACAAAAAGATTATTTGAAACCTTATACAAAGGAGAAGAAAAGTTATTCAAAATAAGTTTTTATGTTGATAATAAAGAAGATTCAATCGACAAAGTGAATGAACTACTAGAAAAATGCAAATCAAACCTAAATGCTTTACTTATGATTCCAAAAACAACTGATTACGAATACAATAAAGCGTTTAGATCAATTCTTCCAATTGGAATTGATGAAATTGAAGTTGATAAAGAATTCACTACTAAAAGTTTAGCAGCAAGTTTTCCATTTATTTCTACTTCTGACCACAAGAAGCAAGGAATTCTTTTCGCACACGACACGATTACTAAGAATCCTATTTTCATTGATTTCGAAGAATTAGCTAATAAACACTTTTTCATTTTAGGAGTTAGTGGTTCAGGCAAATCTTATACTGCAAAATATTTGCTAAAGCAATTGGAAGTTCATGATGACTCTAGAATTTACATTTTAGATCCAAATTCAGAATACACGAAAATCGTTAGCAAGATGAAAGGAAAGACAATTGAAATAACTCAAGATTCGGATTCAATGATTAACGTATTCGACTTTCAAGGAATGGATTACGCAAGCAAGATGATGCAACTAATTGCAGTCTACGATATTATTGTTGACGGTTTATCTGAATCACAAAAAGGAGTTTTAAGTGATGTTCTAATTAAAACTTACTTAAGAAAAGGAATAACTAGAGAAAATGAAAAAACTTGGACTAAAACTCCGCCTACTTTCAAAGATGTTCATAAAATAATTGAAGAACGACTTAACAAGAGTGACGAATTAGATAAGTCTAGGTCAAGTTTAGAAGCTAAATCCTACGAAGTATTACTCAACAGAACTAAAATGTACATCAAAGGCGGATTATTCGAATTCATGGACACTCAAACCACCTTAGATATGAAGACCAAAGTAGTTTCATTTGATTTGAGTAAGTTACCGCAACCAGTAAAGCCACTCTTAATGTTCATTGTATTAGATTTCATTGTCAAACAAATCAAGAAAGACAAAGAAAACAAAGTGTTGTTAGTCGATGAAGGATGGTCGTTACTAAAATCTAAGGAAGCAGAGAACTATGTTTTAGAATTCGTAAAGAACTCTAGGCGTTTCGGTTGTTCTGTTGGATTCGTCACACAAGATTTAGAAGATTTGCTCGCTTCTGAAGGCGGAAAAGGAATTTTGAATATGACTCAGACTAAAATTTTAATGAGACAGAACACTAGCAATATTGACTTGTTGACAAAATACTTGAAATTGAATGATTATGAAAAAGATTCATTAATTTCTTGCGATAAAGGTTACGGAATATTGATTACAGGTAACAAGCATTACAAGTTCTTCATTCAAACTAGTACAATGATGCATGACTTGATTACCACTAATCCTGTTGAACAGACTAAAAAGAAGAAAGTTGAAGCTGTTAAAGAATCTGATTTGAATTATGAAGATAGGTTTGATTCTAAGAATTATTATATTTTAGAAAAAGGATTAAATGACGATGAAAAAGCCTATCGGGTTAATGTCTTGAAGTGGAAGGCAACTACTTTTGACATTTGGGATGATGGAAACCCTGAAAGTTATTTTGTAAGAACTAGATTAAACGAATCCCCAGAACATGCCTTACTTTCATACGCCATTGACGGCGAATGTCATAAATATTCTGATGTAGTCGTATTATCTTCTACTAAAGAACCTGACGTAGTTGTTTTCACTAAGAATGGCAGGAAAATTGGTTTTGAAGTTGAAACTGGAAGCGGAATAAAGAAAATTAAAGACTTGAACAAAAAGATAGAGAAAAATGAACACAAGTATGATGAAGTATATTTTGTAGTAACTTCAAGCGACCTAGAACAAAAGTATAAAGAATATGGTAAAACCATTCCAAGAAAAACCTTGAAAGAACAACTAAAACAAATACTAGGATAAGGAGTTGAGGTTCTCACTTTAGGACTTTCAAACCTCACTTTAAACCGTAATTTTATTGGTTTCTAAAGTGAAAACTCACTTTAGCCTAAAGTGAGCCTCACTTTAAGCTATTTACTTTTGAAAAGCCTACCCTCTGAGCCTACAATATAGTGTATTTTCTCGGTCACGGTATTATATACTTAATATTAGGTGTTTGTTGTTTTGGTTTATTGCTTTTTCTTGTGTTTTTCTACGTAGTCTGCCATGAGTTCCTCTATTACTGCTCCGACTTTTTTCTCTTCTGCGAATAAAATAGTTCTAAATTCTTTATAGAGTTCTTTATCTACGTTTGCGATTACTGCACTTTTTCCTTGTTTATCTAATTCTTCTTTATTCATATATAAATCTATAATTATCGAAACCTATATAAATAGCTTAATTATTATAATTATATAGAAATATAGCAATATAGAAAGGTGATGTTATGTCTTGGTTTGAGATGTTGATGCAAGAAGCAAGAAAACAACATATGCTCGAAGAACACGAAGAACAAAACTCGGGTTTGGAAGATTGGATTTGATTTAGCATGATTAATCTTGAAGATATTAGGAAACTTAAAGAAGATGTTTACGGTCACGAGAAGCGTTACGCAGGTTTCCTAAGAACTCTTCAAGAGTCTGCGTTTAACGAAGAATCTAAGGTAAGCATTAAGGCTTTTTTGAATAGTTATTTAGCAAGAGGTTTCACTAAAGTCAGAGCATTAAAATACGGTTATTCGCTAAAAAGACTAGCTTTGTTTGTTTCTGATAAACCCTTGCATAAATTGGACAAGGAAGGAGTGACTGATTTAGTTTTGAAACTTCAATCAAGCGAATTAAAGAAGAATACTCAAAACGATTTACTCTTATCTTTGAAAGTTTTTTACAAATTCACTAAAGCAAGTGATAGTTATCCGCCAGAAGTTAGTTGGATTAGGATTAAGGAAGAAGCTAACATTCTCACTAAAGACGATTTAATCACTTCCGAAGAGTTCAAGAAAATTTACGCTAATGCTTTCAAATTGAAAGACAAGATTTTGCTTGCTTTATTGCATGAAACTGGTTGCAGGATTGGTGAATTATTGACTTTAACGCTTGAAAGAGTTGTTTGGGATGATGAGTCTGAATGTTATCAGCTTAATGTTTATGGTAAAACGAAATTTAGAACGATTCCTGTCATTGAGAACATTAAGCTTTTGAAAGAATACTTGGATAACCACGAGTTCAAGCAAGACCCTAAGTGTGCTTTCTTCAATTCTAGTGGGTTAACTAAACCTTATTCTTATACTGCTTTAAAGAAACACTTGGATAGGGTTTTGAAGAGAAGTGGAATCAAAAAGCATATTCATCCGCACTTGTTCAGACACACTGACATTACTGAAAAGTCGGGAGAATTATCTGACCAAGTTATGAAGAAACTTTATGGTTGGACAGCCGATTCCAAAATGTTGGACACTTATTCACACTTGTCTAACAAAACAGTTGTTACGAAACTAAAAGAGTTTCACGACCATAAGGAAACAAAAGAAGTTAGAGTGAGCAAGGCATTAGAGCAAATTAAGAAAATGTTATTAACCAAACAGAAGGTTATTGAGGTGGGCTTTGAAGAGATAAAGAAGAATCCAGAAGAACGAGAACAGTTTGTAAAACTTTTACTAGAGGTTAGTAAATTAAGTAAGACGGAGAAGAAAGAGGTATATAAGCAAAATGGTTCATGATTCACACCCAAAGTGCAAGGTGCAGGGAGAGGGATTTGAACCCCCGAACCCACGAAGGGAATAGATTCCACATCTTTCTTGGCTTCTAAAAAACCAGGTCTTATAACCACTTTACTATAGAACTTGAGTCTATCGCATTTGACCAGGCTTTGCTACCCCTGCATTAGTAACTTAATTATTGTGTATTTGGTCTTTTTTTAGTGTTTGTGTTTTTATTTGTTTAATATGTTTCTTAAGTGTTCTTCTTCTTTTTTGTCTAATCCTCTTTCTTTTTTCACTTGAATGATTACGTGTTCAATAAATTGTTTTTCAGAGTGTATTTTTGGGTTGAAACCGTATTTTTTAAAATATTTTGCTTTTATTTGTGCTTTTAATTGTTCAGGTAATTCTGTAGCATGATAGTCTGTTCCCCTGTTTCCTGTTCCTTCTCTTGATCCTCTTAATGCTTTTTTTTCTCCTATTTTCATTAGTGATTCTGTTTTGTACTTTTGACGAGTTAATCCACTATAATAGTTTCCTTCTTGGTTTGGTAGTGGATTTTCGTCTGTTTCTCCTATTTGTTCAAGGTTTTGTTGTTGTTCATCAATTTTTTCTTGGTTTATTATTTCTTGTTTTTGTAAATATGGGTCTCTACTTAATTTTGTAGTTGAAAGTGAACTTTTTATATTGTTTCTTTTTGCCATGTTCTTTTCATTAGTTTTTCATTTAATTAAAAGATTTGTTGTTTATTTCAAGTATTTTTGTATTTTTTCATTGTATTCGGTGTCTATTTCTGATAATTTGATTAATTTTTCTTTTATTAGTATTCGTGGATTTACAAACCTGTTCTTCTTTTTTAATTCGCTTTCTGGGGGGAATTTATTTTGTTTTAAGTTTGAAAGTATTTTCAATATTTCTTTGTCATTACTCTTTTCTAGTTTGTTTAGAACAGTTTCGTCGTCAGTATATAAGTCTTCTTTTGTAATGATCTTTTTTTCTATTGCTTTTTTGAGGGCTTTTCCTAGGAATTCGTATCTTATTCTGGCTTGAAATCCTCCCCAGTGTTCTTCTTGTAGTTTTAGGAATGTTATTCCAAATTCTTTTGCCGTTTCAACGTTTTTGAAGCAGAAAATATTATTGTATGTAGTGAGATTTTGGAATATTCTTTTTGCTTTTTCATTTTCTCCATCGCATGTTATTTCTCTGAGTGAGTAGTCTATTCTGTCTGCGCATAAGTCTGGAATGGGTTGTTCTAGTAGCGTGAAGTTGTTTAATTCGCTTATTTCGTTTACGTTTAAGTGATGTTTTTCCAGTATGTTTTTGATTTCAGTTGAGTTTATGAATTGTGGTAGCAGTTGATCTTGAATGCCTTCTATGCTGCTGTCTCCGTATATTACGTCTATTACGTGCGAGAAGGCTGAATGTGATACGTCGTGTAGTAATCCTGCAATTATTTCCTTTAGTGGAGCATTACTTTTTGCTAATAGTATTGCTACTCCTATGCTATGTTCGTATCTTGTGAAACCATTTTTTTTATGGTAATATTTGTCTGGCATGCCGTATTGACTTATTTTTTTAAGTCTTTGAACTGTATTAGAGTTAATTAATTCGGTAATTACTGGTTGGCTGAATTCATGTTTTCCGTATACTCGATCGCTGATAATCATATTAATTCATTTTAATTTTCTTGTTTAAAATTTGAGTGTGAGTGTATTTATTTAATTTATTTTTTTATTAGCTTCAATTTCATCTTGTCTGTCTCTTTCTTTTCTTAGTAATGAAACATATTCTCCGTATACCATTTTTTTTAGTTTTCTTATTTGCTTTAAGGCTTGTTTGTTGTTTTTGTTTGCTAATTCTGCATTTCTAAGTCTTGCTTGCCACGCGTAAAAGTAATCTGATACTAAAAAGAGTTTTTTTGATCCTTCTGGTTGTCTTTTCATGTTTAACATTAATTGTTCTTTGATTTTTGGTATCATCCTGATTTTGAGTCCTTCTTGAGTGTGTAAATTCCAGTGATCTGCTGCCAGTAATCTGCCAACGTAAGGTACTCTTTTGCTTCTTAGTATTGTAGTTGCCCTTGATATTTTCATTTCTTATTTAATATATTTTTAAAGTTTTTATTTACTTGTAATCATTTTAGCTTTATTTTTATTTAATGAGTGTTTAATTGTTTTTAATGTATAATTTGAATCAAGAGCTTTCTAAGATTAGAGAACATAAGAAACAGTTTCTCGATTTGTTTCCTAAAAAATCTTTGCATCAAATTCCTTTAACTCAATTATCCGTTAAATTGGCTGAGTTTTTAAGTATTCATCCTGATTTTGAGCGTAAACCTACTGAGACTGGAGTTGTTACTTTTCATCCTAAGCATTATTCTAGATATGAATTAGGTCATCTTATTTTTAGAGAGCGGCTTGTTTCTGCTTTGAAGAGTCAAAAATTGTTGAATAAAACTAGTGAAGGTTTTTTTAGAAAATTTTTAGGTGACTTGTATTATAATCCTCCTACGAAATTCCGTGTTGTTCAACTAAACGCGTTGAATTCTCTAGTTGATTATTTAGGCGAGAAAAAGGTTAATGTCTTGCTTGAAAAAGCTAGTTCTTTTTCTGATAAGCAGACTGAAGAATATTATAAAAATGCTGCTGGTTTTCAGAAGGTTTTTGGTGATAGTTTAGGCAATCCTATTGTTTCTAATATTTTTTCTCCTTTGAAAACTTTTTCACATACTGGTAAAGTTACTATCGAAGGGCTTAGAAGTTTGTTTAGTTTATTATCTAAAGAAAAAGATTAAGTTGTTTTAAGCGTACATTGGATTGTCTAGTTTTTCGTAGCTTTTAGTGTTTTCTTGTATTTGGTTCATATTGTCTTTGATTTTCTTTTCGAAAGTAGTGGCTTCTTTAATTAATTCACTGGTGTCCACTTGTAGATTGATTATTTTTCCTAGTTTTTCAATTAACATTGCTGCTCCTCTTGGATCTAATGGCATATTAGTTTGAGCTAGAAGGTTTATTGCATGCATTTCATTTAAACTGCATTCTGCAACGAGTGTTCCTGAGACTCCTTGAATGCTTCCTTCTTTAATTGCTTCAATTTGGTTTTCAGTTAGTTTTATCATCAATTCTTTGTTGCTTATTATTCCGTATAGTTTATCAGTTGGAGTTTCAACTTGAATTCCTGCTAGGCTTACAATCATTTCAACGTCTTTTTCGTGAGCATATTCTAGTATTTTTCGTGTTAATGGTTGTACTTCTTCCATTGGAATAATCATTTCACTGTAAATTAGTATTAAGTCATGTTCTTCTGAAGCATAAATTCGAATTGGATATACTGGCTTGTAATCGTGTACTGATGCTATTGGTGGAAAAGAATCAGACGTAATGCAACCAATTAATTTCAAGCCTAATTTGTCGTTCATATAGGAGCAGGCTATTGTTCCAATCATTCCGATTCCCGGAAATCCTTCAATTAGAATTGGTTTTTTTAATTTAATTTTTTCTATTTCTCTTACTATAATATCGCTCATTGTAAACACTTTTTAGAAGTAGAGTTATTACTTTGAACGAGTTTAAAAAACCAGTTTTTTGAGTTAACGACTGAATCGTGTTAACTCAATTTTGGTATTCAGTTGCTATCAACCTCATCATTTGTTGGGTATTGTCAGTGGTTGTTCAGTCTCATCAATTAGTAATAATAGTGGTTTTTAGGCTTTTTAATTACCCTTTAAACTCTTAATGAACTTGCTTGCTTCAACTAGGTTTTCTGCTTTAAAGTCTGGAACAATGTTAGTGTTAATATAATATTCTTCGTTGCGTTTAACAAGAATGGATTTTAATTTCAAATTTTTTGCTAGGAGTATGTCTGTTTCTCTATCTCCTATGTAGTATGAATTTTCAAAATCTATTTGATAATCGTTTTTTATTGAGTCTATCATTTCTGTTTTTGGTTTCCTGCATTCGCAGTTTTCTTCTGGAGTATGCGGACATACTAACCATTTTTCAATTTTAATGTTGTTTTCAGTGAAAACTGTAATTAAAACTTTATTTTGTTGGTCATATTCTTTCATTGTTATTTGTCCTCGGTTTATGCAATCTTGATTACTAGCTATGAAAAGAGTGTACCCTAGTTCAATCATTTTTTTCATTCCGTCTATTGCGTGAGGTAATACTTTTAGTTGAGAGATTGAAGTTATAGCATCGTCTCCTTTATTTGGTCCAGTTGGTTCATTTACTATTGTTCCATCCCTGTCCAAAAATACTGCTTTAATCATATTTTTCAATTTCCTATGCCTGTTTTAAAATGTTTTTTTGTTTAGGCCATCAATATTTTCGCTAATTTTAATTAGTATTTGAATTAATGTATCAGTACTTGTTTTTTGTAGTTTAGCATCTGATTCTAGTGTTTTGAATGTTGCTTGTATTGTGTTATTTAATAATTCTAGTTTTGCATTGAAACTATTTTGTACTTCTTGGTTAGCTTTGTTTAATTGTGCTAATATTAAGTTTGTCTGTTCATAATGTTTCTCTAATCTTTCTATTGATTGATTTAAGCTGTTTTCATGATCAAACATTGCTTTTTGAGTATTGTTAACATTTTTAACTTGCTCTAGGGCTAAAATCATTTTAGCATTGTTTACTTCTAAATCTTCTCTCATCCTTGAAATGTGTTCTTGCGATTGGTTTGAATCGTTTTTTACTTCAGTAATCATTTTGTCAAAGCTTCCTGCCATTGCAGTTAAAGCTGTCGGAATGCTTGAGTCTTCAGTTTTTTCCGGTTTTTGAGTTGCTGCTTCTAGCATTGTTTTTTGTTGATTTAATTGTTGTTTGATTTCATTTATTTTTCCAATTACTTGGTCAAGCATTTCAGAGTGGGATTCTATTGCTGTTTGTGTTTGAGTGTTATCTTGATTTGGCTGGCTTCCGAGTTTTTCTTCGAATTCTTTTTGTTTTTCATAAATAATTTTTAAGGCTTGTCCAGTAATGTCAAATTTTTGTTTTAGCAATTCTATTACATTATCGTTGTTTAAGTCAAATTTACTGGGGTCAAAGTTGGCGCTTTTCAATTCTTGTAAGAGATTTGTTGTTGTTTCATGTAATTTCTTTACGGTTTCAACATCTGATTGCATTTCTACTTGATTTATTTTAGCTACTTGAGATGCAAGAGTTTCTAAAGCATTTTTTAATCCAGGTAAGTCCGAGTCTTTTTGCTGTTGATTTATTGCATCTAGTTTTTCAAGTATTTCAGATTGTTTGCCCATTGAGTTTCCAGAATTTATTATCGTAGGATCAATTGATTCCTTGTTTTTTAAGGAGTCTAGTCTGGTAAAGAGTTGATCGTGATCTTTTGCAATTCCTTCAGTCAAATTATCTAAATTGCTTTTAATGTCTTGGACTGAATCTATTTTTTCTTTGATTTCAATTAATAGTTTTCTTAAATCTTCATCATCGTTTTTGCTTCCTTGATATTGGCCTGTTGGTTCTGAAGTTCCTCCTGAACGATCAATTAATTGAGTGTCTATTCTATTTAGTTTTTCTACAACTGTTTTTAAGTTTTCTGAGTATTCTTGAATTCCTTTTACTTTATCTGTTACTTCTTGTAAGTGTTCTTGTATTTTTTGTCCTGTTGCTTGTTTTATTTCTTCAACGCTTTCTTTAAGTTGACTTACCTGGTTGATTATCTTAGTGTTAGTTTCAATTATGCTGCTGAAACTTCCTTCATTTCCTTTCAATAATTCAAGTGTGGTATTTAGTTCATTTATTTTTTGCATTAAGTCGTCTTTCTTACTTTCAGGGATTTTACCGGTACTGGCTAGGAGTTGTTCTACTCCTCCTTTTATGTCTTTCAAATTAGTTGATATTTCTGGAATTATTTTGGCACTTTCACTTGCTTTTGTTATAGTGTCACTCAAAAAGTAGAATGCTTCTTTTAATTCGGTTATCTTAGTCTCTAATACTCCTTCTTCAACCATACTTCTTTCTCGTTATTCATTAGCCTTAGGTTATTTAAAAACAGTGAGCGGTTAACGTTTTTAGAGCAATTTTGTAGTATAATGTTTTCTTATTTTATAGAAAATACGGAAAACATAAAGTAGGTTTAGTAATATGATTGAAATGAAGACAAAATTAAGCGAAGTGTAGTTGTAGTAACTGAAAAATCCACCTAAGAATATGAAATATAATAGCATTGAAAAACCACCTATAGTTTCTAGTACTATCATTGAATGGGGTACTGGCTTGTTTTCAAGTCCTTTTAAGTTTATCTCATATAATTCTTTCCATGATTTAAGTATTTTCTTTGCAGTTATGATGATGATTAAAATTCCTACTATTAGTGTTAATATTTTTACTAGATTATTTTCAGTTGAAATAACGGAATTCAAAACAAATAACGCCATTGCAATTATCAAAAGACCAGTGAAGTTTCTTAAAATCTTTAACCAAACATTTTCAAGTTTAATTTCTTCATTAGGATGAACATAATCAAAGGAATTTGTTCTAGTTAATTCTATTCTGGCAAAAAATATTTTTAAGGTTTTAGGAGTTATCCTATCAAAAAAGTTTTCCAAAAAAGCTGAATTACTTAAAGCAATTTTAGATAATATTTCACTTGCAATGACGATGATTAAAGTCAGCAAGAATAACTCTTCTTTGTAGGCCGGCACTAGAAGTGCTAGAATGAAACCAAATTCTCCTATTCCTAGTAGAACACTTCCTGTTTTAATTCCTTTTAAGGATTCAAAACCACTTAGCTTGGAAAAGAAGTACATGGCGTATAATCTGACTAGGCAAAATACTATTATGAGTAATAGTGTTCCAATTGCAAATGCTATTGGACTTAAGCCAAAAGGAGTTTTCAAAGAATTTATTTGGGCAGTAATTCCAATTATGAACATTAAAATGAATAATTCTTTGAAAAACCATACTCCGCTTCTAATTCTCTTGCCTATTTTGAATGGGTTTAGGGCAATTCCTGCTGCAAAACCAGTTAAGTATCCCGGCCAATCAAAAATGTAAGTTAGAATTCCAAATACTATTGCAAAAAAGCCGCTATACATTACGGCAGCTAATTCGTTGAAGTTTTTCTTTGAAATTAGCAGGTTTAAGATTAATTGCATTGTAAAGAAGAAAAGTATTATTGCAATACTTAAGCCTGTTTGAGAAGTTATTCCGTTTGCAGTAACTTCTTTTATGAATAATAAAAACATTATTGCTATTACATCTTGAATTGATAGGATTGTTTTAACTACTTTTTCAAGTTTTGAATCGAAAATTTCGTCTTTGAATAACTTTAATGCGAATAAAGTGCTTGAAGAAAATAAAATCAATCCTGCTAAGATTCCTTCAGTAATATTTAATTTGAATAAAAGTATGGCTAACATTCCTAAATTCAAACTAATTCCTAAGTCTACTAATGCAAAAGTTATTGCAAAGAAACCGCATTCTTTGAATGAATTAACATCAAATTCTAGTCCTAGGAAAAACAATATTCCTGCTAGACCTAATAATTCTAGGAAAGTACTGAATTCATTATTGTCAAAAACATGAAATCCAATTGGGCCTAAAATTAGTCCTGCAATCACGAATCCAATTAATGGAGTAAATCCTAATTTTTTGAATAAGGCAGAAAAAGCGAATCCAAGTATGCATGCTACAATGAATAATAGAAAACTTACTTCAATCATTTTTACTTCATTTGCTAAAATTGTTTAAATTGATTAAGAGTTATATA